>DASQDN010000686.1:0-7083 GCA_035634155.1 Bryobacteraceae bacterium
CCTTACGCGCATTGAGCGAGTTGGGTGTATTCAAGCGGCCGAAGGTCGTGGATGTGATGCTCGCGGTGGGGAAGTCCCAGGTTGGCGTGTTGGTCACGTTTGTCGCGTCGGCACGTAGCTCGAAGTTGAAGCGTTCGGTGATGTAAATGCGCTTCATGCCCGAGGCGTTCAGGTTGAAGTTGGCGCCGGTCTGGAAGAAGTTGCGCGGCAGGTTGCCCAGTTGTCCGGGAGCCGGCGCGCTGAACTTCGCGCGCAGAGCCGCGTCGAAGTAGAAGGCGCGGCCGTTCTCGATGAAGACCTTTCCGTCTTCAGGACTGCAGCCGGTGCAATTGGCGGTGCTCTGCACAGTATCAATGAGGGTGCTGGAACCAGAAAAGACGGTGAACGGACGGCCAGTCTGATACCGCAGGTTGCCCGCCACTTGCCATCCACCGATGATATGGTCCACAGCCGCGGGTACATTGCCGCCGATGCGGCGATTGCGTCCGAAGGGCAGTTCGTAAACCCAGTAGGACTGGAATACGTGGCGGCGATCGAACTCGGAGCGGCCGTAGTTCAGGCGTCGATTCGCGATGTCGAATGGATGGCCTTGTGCATTCTGGTTGGAGCCGGTGCCGTAGATGGTGCTGACCGGATCATACGAGCGCGTGTCAAGCGATTTGGCCCACGTGTAGCTGAACTGCACGATGGCAGAGGAGCTGACGTTGCGGACGATCTGCAACTCCAAGCCGTGATATGTGGAGAAATCGTTCGAATCGATGATGCGGGATCCGCCCTGGAACTGCGGGAACGGCGTGAAGAAGTACGGGCCCAGGCCGGAAGCCGCGGGCAGGTTGACGCCCTGTTCGAAGCGCCGGCTCAATGCCTGCGCAATGCCTGCTACGTTGTTCAAATTCATTTCGGCCGAGAATTGGCGGCGCAAAAACGCAGATCCCGACTCCCCCACCCGGCGTTGCCCATGGGGAGCGGTTAGGGTATCGAGCAGGGCGCTCTCGCCTCCCGCTTTAGCGGCATTGTAAGCGTCGAGAAATCCGTTCTGGCGCACATCGATGGTGTTGCTGTTGTAGGCGCCAAACAGGTTGTAGGCGCGACGTCCGATGTAATCGGCGCTGATGACGAATCGTCCGGGGATCTCGCGCTGCAAACCGAAAGACCACATCTGCGTGGTTGGAGTCTCAAAGTCGGGATCTACTGTGGTGATCAGGTTGTTCGTGTAAGACTGCGGCGTGGCGAGCGTGCTGGGAGATACGCTTGGCGCGGTCAGTCGCGGCAGGTTTCGCAGGCGTCCTCCGGCTTGTCCGAAATTGGTGTCGGTGGTCGCCAGGGTCAAACCTGGAAGGCTTTGGAAGACGGCCGAGGAGAAGGAGAACGTGCTCATGCGGTCATAGGCTATGCGGTAGTTGCCGCGTACCGATGTGCGTCCGTCGCTGAACGGATCCCAAGCAAAGCCGACGGACGGTCCGAGGTTCAGGAAGTCATTGTTGAAGAGCTTGTCGGCCGGCTGCCATGTGATGGAAGTACTCGGCGCCGCGCCGTACACCATGGATTGACTGGGGACTCGGATCTTGTTGTTGGCTTCGGTGGGAGCCATCTTGATCTCCCAGCGGAGGCCGAGATCGATGGTGAGATTCCGGCGCAGTTTCCAGGTGTCTTGCGCGTAGAAATCGTACTCGTTGTACCGGGCGTTGAAGACGAACGGTCCTTCGACAAATCGCTCGCCATCGGAGCCGAAGCCGCGGTTGGTGGTTCCCACCCGGCCCAGCAGAAAGTTGATGTTCGTTTGCAATTCCGGCAAGTCGTTCGCCGTTTGAATTGTCGACGGAACGCCGAAGGTCGCGGGGTCGACGGCATTGATCGTTCGCTCGAAATACACCTGCTGGGCAGCGTTGGCGCCCGCGATATCACCACGTTGGTCATTGTGCTGGACGAAGCGCAGATTCGTCCCAAACTTCCATGCGTGCGAGCCGTGAATCCAGGAAAGATTGTCGACGATCTGGCGAGTCTTCACGTTGCGGAGATTGCCGGCGCCGCTATAAACGTTGCCGACGGTAACGGGAGTTGTCGGGAAGACAAAGCCCTCCAGGTTCTCGTTGACGTTTCGGAAATTGAACGTGAACTTGCTTTCGCCGACCACAAGTTCGTTCGTGACTGATGGCGTGGGGTTCCAGCGCCAGTTGAAAGCGAGATTCCGCGGCGAGCGCTCGGTGTTCACCTGGCAGGGGGCGCCCGGGAAAAGCGCGTCGCCGGTATTGCCGGCATCGCAGACGGTGTTCTGGTATCCCCACGCCGCGCGAAAGAAGACGGTGTTGGTTGCGCTGAAAACATGATCGATCTTGGCGGTCTGGTCGCGCTGCTTTTCAAACTGCGGTGAGGCGAAACTATAGAACGCAGTGTTAAGTCCATCGCCGCCGAAGAAGTTGTTAGGCAGCGGTGTCTCGTCGATAAGCGCCTTCACCGTTGGGTCGATGCCGAGTCGCTGAGGATCGTTGTTGAAGATATTGTACGTGCCAATATTCAGTCCGGGCAGTGCATTACCCGACGGATCGACGGCAGCGTTAGGTGTTCCGGCCGCGCCGTTGCGTCCGCCCTGCACGAAACGCCAGTTGCCGGCTCGCGCGGCCGCCGTGTAGACGAGTCGATCACGACTGCGTGTCTCGTTGGCAACCAGGCGCTGCTGGTTGTAGAAGAAGAACGTTTTGTTGCGGATAATCGGCCCGCCGACGCTGGCGCCGTAGATGTTCTGCACAAATTGCCGCTTGCCGGTATTGTTAAGGTTGTTCTCCCACTCGTTCGCGTTCAGGCGGGGAGTGCGATAGAACCAGAAGCCGCTGCCATGGAATTCGTTGGATCCCGAGCGGGTCATGATCTGGACCTGCGCTCCACTATTCCTGCCATTCTCGGCGGTGGGATTGCTGGTGATCAGGCGGAATTCCTGGATCGAGTCGGGGTTGGTGCGCGTGGGATTTGCGACGTCCTGGGTGCCGCCGCCCTGGCTGGCTTCGTTGTTATCGAGCCCATCGAGCGTGTAGTTGAAAGCCCGGTCGCGAGCGCCGTGAACGTGCACCTCCGCGCCGCTGGACGGTCCGCTTACGACGCCAGGTTGCAGAAGGATGAGCTGGAGCGGCGATCGTCCGCGAGTACCGATAATCGGCATGTCCTTGATGGTCTTTTCGTTCAGGACGTTGCCGATGTTGCCGGAAGTGCTTGTTTGGACCAACTCGGCAACCGCAGAGACCTGCACCTGCTCGGTGACCTGGCCGACTTCAAGCCGCACGTTGACAGTGGTGGGCGAGCCGATGCTGACGCGGTTACCTTTCGAGGAGAACTTTCGGAAACCGGAAGCCTCTATGCCGACGGTGTAATTCCCAACCTGGATCGCCTCGAAGAGGTACGTTCCGGTCTCGGAAGTTCTAGTCTCAAACGATGTATTCGAGGCCTCGTTGGTCAGCGTGACGGTCGCGCCGACAATCGCAGCTCCACTTGGATCTTCAACGGTTCCCGTAACGCGCGACGTGGTTCCTTGGCCGTAAATCGCGGTAGCAAGGAGAGCCGAAAGCGAAAGCAGTTTCCCCCTACAGGTCATGGGGGAGATGGTAGCAAATCGGCTAACCTGGAGCGGTCAGGCCCTATTTCTCGGCCTTCTTCAACACCAGCGGCATGTTGGCTCCGGCTTGTTTCATCGAGCCGGTGATCGTAGTCTGCTTCTCGTCCACCGTCCCGTCGAATACCGCTCCGGCGCTTCTTACTTCGAAGTGAAACGCCGCGGCTTTCAGGGCGACTCCCGAGACCGGCATTCCGTTGACGTTTTGGTCAATGCTGTCGAGCGTAGCGCGAATAGATCCCTTGTCGTCCTTAGTTAGATTGAGTCGGACGCGTAGCTTCGTCGAGCCTGCGTCGACGACGCCTTCCCACGTTCCTGCCAGCGGCGCAGCAGTTGCGGCAGCGGGGTCGGCCTGGTCGGGCGGCGGCACGCCTCGCACCATCTTCAACGGCGCGGTGTTGCCGTTTTGCGTCCAATTACCAACGAGTGACTTGCCGTCGGCGGACACTTCTGCTTCATAAACGCCGTTAATCACAGGAAAGTCGATTGTGAGATGGGTGCCCTCGATGCGCGCCTTTTCAGCAGGGATACCGTTGGCTCCTTGATCCAGGCTGTCGAGAGTCGCTTTGAGCTGACCGGGCGCCGCCTGTTGAACGTGCAGCGCGACTCGCAGTTCGCCAGGGCCAATACTCAGCTTGCCGTGCCAATCGCCAACGGGAGTTGGAGCGTCGGCGGCGCACAGCGCAGTGATGCTCGCGAGGAACACGCAAAGGATTCTCATATGTGTAGGTATTTTACGTGAAGGCGCGCGAAAATGTTCCGCAGGCTTTGCAAAGACGCGTGCTAGCATGGGTAAACCGTAGTCATGATTCGTGCTTACCGCGGCTTTGTGCCCAAGATTGCCGCATCCTGTTATATCGATCCCAGTGCTCAAGTGATCGGCGATGTGGAAGTCGGCGAACGCTCCAGTATTTGGTGCAACGTCACGATTCGCGGTGATGTGAACTACATCCGCATCGGGGAAGAGACCAGCATTCAGGACAACTCGGTCATTCACGTGGAGCACGATGTCGCGAGGGTGCAGGTCGACGGGCATTCGGCTCCGCCCAGCCATGGTGGCCCGGCCAGCGGATATCCGACGATTATCGGCAATCGGGTTACGGTCGGCCACTCGGTCACGCTGCACGGATGCGTGATCGAAGATGAATGCCTCATCGGGATCGGCGCGATCGTGTTGAATGGGAGCCGGGTAGGTAAGGGTTCGGTGGTAGCGGCGGGCGCGCTGGTCACAGAAGGCATGCAGATTCCGCCGGGCAGCATGGTGATGGGAGTTCCGGCAAAGATCCGTCGCGAAACCACGCCCGAAGAGCAGGCTCGCTTCCGCGACAACGCGCAGAACTACGTAAAGTATCGCCAGATCTATCGGGAAGAGCCGTCTTGATTCGAGCAGTAAAAGGCACGCGCGACATTCTGCCGCCTGCCTCCGGCGTATGGAATCACGTGGAGGCTGTGGCTCGGCGGGTGTTCCGCGCCTACAACTATCGCGAGATCCGCACGCCCATCTTCGAAGAAACAACTCTGTTTGCGCGCGGCGTGGGTGAAGAGACCGACATCGTCAGCAAGGAGATGTACACCTTCGACGATCACGGAACTTCGCTGACACTTCGTCCGGAGAATACCGCTTCGGTGATCCGCGCGTGGATGGAGCACCGCCTCGACCAACAGCCTGGGCTGCAGAAGCTGTACTACATGGGGCCGATGTTCCGGCGTGAGCGCCCTCAAAAAGGTCGCTACCGGCAGTTCTACCAGATCGGCGCCGAGGTGATTGGATCCGAGTCGCCAGCCACCGACGCGGAAGTCATCGAGATGGTGATTCGGATACTGCTCGGCGTTGGCTTGGAAGGCTTTCAGCTCCTCATCAATTCTGTGGGTTGTGCGAAGTGCCGGGCGGTGTTCGTGGCAGCGCTTCGGGAGCGGCTGAAAGACGTCGCGGCGACGATGTGCAGCGATTGCCAGCGCCGAGCGGAGACGAATCCTTTACGCGTGCTCGACTGCAAGGTGCCTGCGGACCAGCCGATCATCGAATCGCTCCCGTCCATTCTGGACAGCTTGGACGAAGGCTGCCGTACGCACTTTGAGGCAGTGAAGACGTATCTTACCGATCTCGGCATCGCGTTTGAGGTGCGGCCGCGATTGGTACGCGGGCTCGATTACTACACGCGAACAACGTTTGAGATCGTGCACGGCTCGCTCGGGGCGCAGAATTCGGTGCTTGGCGGCGGTCGCTATGATGGGCTCGCTGAGGGGCTTGGATCGAAAGTGCCGGGTCCTGGAATCGGCTTCTCGATCGGCGAGGACCGTCTCGTCATGAGCGTCGAAGACCGCTTCAATGGGATCGATCCTGTGCAACTGCTGATTGCGCCCATGGGCGAGGCGGCGTATCGGCATGCCGCGTTGCTAGCTCGTGAGATTCGCGGCAAGGGCATCATCGTCGAGATCGCTGCCGACGGCAAGCTGAAGAAGTCGCTTGAGCTTGCAAATAAAATCGGCGCGCAGCACACACTCATCATCGGCGATAACGAAATCGCTGCCGGCGTATACGCGCTGAAGAACATGACATCCGGCGAGCAGACCCCGGTCTCTCGCGAAGATCTACTCAACCGTTTCTAAAAAGAAGAAAGCTAAAATGCCGGAACCAGAACAGTCCCTGCAACTCGATTTCCTTGGCGACCTGCGCCGAACACATACGTGCGGACAACTGCGCCCTGATGACGCGGGCAAGCGAGCCGTCGTGATGGGGTGGGTGCATCGCCGCCGTGATCTCGGCAAGGTGATCTTTATCCATCTGCGCGATCGCGAGGGTGTGACACAGATCGTGTTCGACGAGGGGTTAAACGCGGACGTTCACGATCGCGCCGAGCAGATTCGTCCCGAGTACGTTGTCGCTATCGAAGGTCGCGTGGAGCGGCGGAGCGCAGATACCATCAATCCCGCGATTCCTACGGGTGAGGTGGAGATTCACGCCGAGCGCGTGTGGATTCTGAACGAAGCCAAGACTCCGCCATTCCCGATGGAAGAAACCGTCGGAGTCAGCGAGGACGTGCGTTTGAAGTATCGCTATGTGGATCTGCGGCGGCCCCACATGCAGCGCAACATCATGATGCGGGCGAAGGTAGCGTTTGCCGCGCGGCAGTTCCTGGATAGCTTAGGATTCCTGGAAATCGAGACGCCGTTCATGACGCGGTCGACTCCGGAAGGCGCGCGCGACTATTTGGTGCCCAGCCGCGTACAGCCAGGGAGCTTCTATGCGCTCCCGCAATCACCGCAAATCTTCAAGCAATTGCTGATGGTGAGCGGCTTCGATAAGTACTTCCAGATCGTCCGCTGCTTCCGCGACGAGGACTTGCGCGCAGACCGTCAGCCGGAGTTTACGCAGATCGACTTGGAGATGTCGTTCCCGCAGCAGGAGCAGATCTATGAAGTGATCGAGCCCTTGGTGCAGAAGATCTGCGAGGCTGCTGGGTACAACGTTGAGGCGCCGT
>DASQDN010000687.1:0-4132 GCA_035634155.1 Bryobacteraceae bacterium
GGGGACCACGCGGGATGGAAATCAACCAGCACCTTTGGCGCTTGGTAGATCGCGCCTGTGAATGGAAACGGTTGCACGAACACTCCCCGATCCGGCGACATCAACGGGCGATCGCTCCCGTCTGAAAGTGAGTATGCGATCCAACGGCCGTCCGGTGAGAATGTGGCGCCAATCATCCGCTGCGATTTGACGTCCAATGGCCGCAGCGTGCCGTCTTGCACGGACAGCGTCCAAAGCGAAAACTCGGGGCCCTTCTCTTTCGAGAGCAGAATCCAGCGTCCGTCGGGCGACCACGATTCCGGAATGAAGGACGCGCCATTCTCCGCGCGCCCCAGCCGCTTCGGGCGGCCGGTTCCGTCTACTCTCTGCACATAAATCCCCTGCTCGCCGCCACGATCGGACTGGAAGGCAACACGCGTTCCCTCAGGAGACCAGATCGGATATCGGTTCCTTCCTTCCATCGTGAGGCGCTGCAAGGCCGACTTCTCCCGCAGCCGGCAGATCCAGACCGCAGCCTCCTTCCCATCGTCCGTTCCGACGGCCAGTCGGGCGCCGTCTCGCGATGCCCGAGTGTACACATAAGGACCGGCAGGAATCGGCAAGCGCGTCACCAGGCCCGCGCGATCGGCGAGCGCGATTGTCCGCTCCGACGTTTCCGCACTCACCGGCCCCGGGATATAAAACAGGTGGCCGGTATCCGAGACGGCGAACTGGGCCCCGCCAGTATAACCCTGAGCCGTTCGTCTCACACCTTGCACCAGAGCCACAGCCTGGCCACTCACTCGGCCCCGGCTCACGTCAAAGGGAACAGCAAATAAGGTCCCGCCGCGGACAAACAACAGGTGACCGGTTGGAATGTAACGGGCCGCGCTTCCTCCCTCGAACACCGTTTTCCGCTCGCCCGACTCGAGGGACTGGACGACGACGCGAGCCGTTTCCCACCGAGACGGCCCTTCGGCGGTTTTGGCGATCGTAAATAGCAGCCTTTTTCCGCCGGGGAGAATCTGGGGACCATCGGCTTCCTCGCCGGCGTCCACCGTTGCTAGTTGTTCCGACGTTCCTCCGCCATTCGCGGGGCATCGGACAATCCCGTTGGCGCCTTGCCCAATCACGATCCCGCTTTGATCCCATGTCATGCCGAAGACGTTATGCGCGCGACAGACGGGGACAGCCGCGCCGCCGCTGATCTCCAGGCGCTTGATGCCGCCATAGTCACCGAACCACGCAGCCAGAGAGCGGCCATCGGGCGAGAATGCCGTTTGGCTGACGAAAGTCCCGGAGGTGAGGAGAGGCCGCGCATCCGGTTCACTAAGTTCACGAAGAAAAGCGCGGCCGCCGCTGTGGTAAGCCAGTCGCGAACCATCCGGCGACACCGCAAGGTGGAAGCGCGACATGATCATCAACTGGCCATCGAACTTCGAGATTCCAAACCGCACAATAGGCGCCCGGGAAGGTGAAGGCCATCGGCTCCACAGCAGGCCACAAGCGAGGATTGCTGACACTGCTGCAGCGAGCATCCACCGTCGATCTCGCTCGCGCACTGCAACGGGCGGAGTAAGTGAGGCCCGCTGGTCCAGAACGTAGATCACCGTGGCGGCATCCGCAACGCGCCGCGTTCGATCCTTTTCCAGGCATTGTTGCAGCAGCGTCCGTATCGCGGGTGAGACTGAGGACGGCAGGTCGGGGAACCCCGGCTGACCACGCAGGACGTTTTCGAGGGTGTCCTTGACGTCGGCCCCGGCAAAGGCGCGCGTCCCAGTGAGCATTTCAAATAGCACGCACCCAAACGCCCAGATGTCAGTCCGTTTGTCCACACGCTTCCCGAGTGCCTGCTCGGGTGACATGTACGCCGCCGTGCCAACAATCGCCCCGTCAGCGCTCATCGCCCGCGACAGCGGGTTGGCGGGCTCCTTCGACGATTCGCTTAAACAATCGTTTGCGCTTGGTTCGTCGTTCAGTTTCGCAAGCCCAAAATCCAGCACCTTCAGGGCGCCTTCCTCGGGCGCCTTTACATTCGCCGGCTTGAGATCGCGATGAATGATCCCCTGCTCGTGTGCAGCCTGCAGAGCCACCGCGATTTGTCGCGCAATGGAAAGAGCTTCGTCCACCCGAATGGGTCCCCGCGAGAGGCGATCGGCCAGCGTGGGACCTTCGACCAGTTCGAGCACCAGCGCGTAAACCCCGTCCGACTCTTCCAGACCGTGGATGCCGGCGATGTTTGGGTGATTGAGCGAGGCCAGCACCTGCGCTTCGCGCTTTAAGCGCGCAACTCTGTTCGGATTGAGGGCGAACGTTTCCGGGATCACTTTGAGCGCAACATCCCGGCGGAGGCGGATGTCGTGCGCGCGATAAACCTCCCCCATTCCGCCGCGACCTAATAGGGTGCCCAGACTCAAGTATTTCGCGAAGATTGCGCCTTCATGGAAGTGGCCCGCGTTGCGGCCATCCAGCAGCGAGTTACCTTCTGCGTCCCCGGAGAGCATTCTTTGCACTTCAGCGATCAAGCGCCGGTCACCACCACACGACCCGTCGATAAAGCGGGCGCGCTCGGCAGGCGCAAGCTGGATTGCGGACTCGAACACTTCCCGGATCTTGCGAAATTCATCCGGATCCAGAATGCCGACCGATTGCAGCTGGTTCATCGCAAAATACCCTTTCGCCGGCTCCGTTTCTGAGCGTGTTGACAAGTTGAAGGAGAAAAGGAGCAGCACTTAGAATAACGGATGCTTCCAGGTCCGCGTATCATGACACCGCCCCCAGAAGAAATCACGGCTTGGCTCGCACGCTGGCGGGAGGGCGACCAGCACGCCCGCGATCAGGTTTTTGACGTCGTGCACTCACGGCTTCGAGAGATAGCAGCGCGGTTGCTGCAGCCGGCCCGAGGCGATCATACGCTGGAGCCCAGTGCCCTCGTGAACGAGTTGTGCATCCGCGTCATCGGAAACCAAACAATCCACTACAACGACCGGGCGCACTTCTTCGCTGTCGCGGCACAAACGATGCGGCGGATCCTTATCGACTATGCGCGGGCGGGGCTGGCGGAGAAACGCGGCGGCGAACAGCAGCGTGTCAGCCTCTCGGGCGTCGATGGCTCGGCCCCTGTACCGCTCAATGAGGACATACTTGCCCTTGACGGGGCGCTGTCCAGACGGGCCACGCTAGATCCTAGGGCTGCACAGGTAGTCGAGTTGCGATTCTTCGGCGGGTTGGAAGAAAACCAGGTGGCCGAAGTGCTCGGAGTGTCTGCAATCACCGTCAAGCGGGACTGGAAGGCGGCCCGGGCCTGGTTGGCCGGCCAACTCAGCACAGCTGGCCGCACTCCGCGTTTCTGATACTCGCCGTTCATTCTTTCCGTTAATCCCAGCAGGAGGCATCAACGATGAGAAATTTCCTGCCAATAGCCTTTACCGCGCTCTGGTGCATGGGGCCAATCTGTCCGGCACAAACGTTAGTGAGCGACCGCTTCTATCAGGCAATTCGCAACGACAATAGCGGAGACCTGAAAGCTCTGATCCGAAGTCAAGACGTGAACGCGAAGGATTCGCGTGGCGCCACGCCCCTGATGTACGCCGCAGCCTTTGGTAACGCCCCGCAGATGATGCTCCTCCTCGAAGCCGGGGCCCATGTTAACTCGCAAAACAAGTTTCAAGCGACAGCACTGATTTGGGCTGACGGTGATGCCGTCAAATCCCGTTTGCTGATCGAGCACGGCGCCGACGTAAACGTCCGTACGCAGCAAGGGCGAACACCCCTGATGGCGGCCGCCAAACGAAACGGCAACGCCGATCTGGTGCGTCTGCTGCTGGAAAAGGGCGCGGACGTGAAGAGTCCCGGCGATACGACGCTCATCCCAGCAGCCCAGTCCGGAGACGTCGAAATCATCCGGCTGCTCATCCAAGCTGGGGCCAACGTGAATTGCACTGGTTCACGTATGGGTGATACGCCCCTGATGTACGCCGCTGCGTCCGAAAACGTGGAGGCTACCCGTCTGCTACTGACAAAGGGCGCGAACCCCAATGCAGGAGTGAAAAACATGACCAGAGTGATTGGTGGCTCCACTGCGGACATGGGCATAGGCATGCAGACTCCACTCATGTGGGCGGCTCCCACGGGATCGCCGGAACTCATTAAG
>DASQDN010000688.1:0-23249 GCA_035634155.1 Bryobacteraceae bacterium
TGCGGAACGTGCTCGAAAAAAGCGACCGCGCTTGTCACGTCCCTTGCGAATGCCGCGCAGGCAGAGCATTCCCGCTGATGAGCTTCGAGTTCGGTCCGGCGCGCCGCGTCAAGCGTGCCATCCACGTAATCGCAAAGTAGAATCTCGAAATCAGCGCACGTCATTGTTTCCTACACCGTCTGCCTATGATGTCGCAGCAACCGAGCCAGTTCGGCGCGGCCACGGTTCAATCTCGACTTCACGGTGCCCTCCGGCACCTGCAACACCTGCGCGATCTCTCGATATTCGAGTTCCTCGATGTCGCGCAGAACAACGGTTTCCCTCAGCTCCGGAGAAAGCTTCTGCAGCGCTCCCTGAAGCAATTCACTTGCTTCCCGTCCGGCCAGCATCCCGTCCGCTCGGGATGAAATCGCAGTCGATTCTTCAATCCTGGGCAACTGCTCCTCAATCGAGCCGGTCGCCCTGTCTTGCTTCGTCCGCCGGTAATGATCGATCAGCAGATTCCGCGTCAGCCGGTTTAACCACACGGCGAAGGAGCCTTCTCCAGCGCGGAAGCTTCGAAGCGTACGAAACACACGCAGGAAAACCTCCTGCGTCAGGTCCTGAGCCTCACCGTCTGACCCGGTGAAACGATAGCAAACCGAATAAACCCGACGCGTATGGACGCGTACGAGTTCTTCCCAAGCGGCTTCCCGGCCACTGAGGCACTGCTCAACCAATGGGAGATCGGAATCCAAAGTGCGATTTGCTCGTTCGGCGTCCTTAACGCCCCACACCCGGCGCCAATCCTGACGCTGGCCGAGTTGTATTACCGCTGCTGCAGACATTTCGTGCTCCGACTGGGCCATCCGGCACCGGTTCTAGCCTTCCCTGCTCCTGAACCATAGAACGAGAAAGTTGCGTCGGAAGTTCACTGTTTCTGCGGTATTGGCCCTATCATAGAACAGGTTGCGTACAAAGGCGTGGGCGCGAAAGCCCGTAACGGTCATCTTGGTTGTCCTGGCGGCAACCTTAGCTGCGGTTTTCATTTACTGGCGAGTCACACAGTCGGACTTTGATGCCGAACGCTTTTGGAATACCTTTACAAACCTTCATGTCGGATGGCTCTCTCTCGGCGGAGCCCTGGTTCTACTGACCTACGTGGGACGAGCCCTGCGCTGGCAAGTCATGATGCGCCCTTTTGTCCCGCACGCGCGGTTTGGCAAACTGCTGAGCGCAACAGTAATAGGATTCACAGGCATCGTTCTCTTCGGCAGGCCTGGCGAACTGATCCGCCCGTACCTGATCGCTAATCGTGAGCGCACCTCCTTCAGCTCCCAAATGGCGATCTGGCTCCTGGAGCGGATCTGGGACCTGCTCACCGTGCTCGCGCTCTTCGGCTACGCCCTCACGCAAGTAAAGGTGGATCCCAGCCAGGTCAGCTCCTCCATGCAGTGGATTCTACGGACGGGCGGAATCCTGGTGGCGGCCTTGTGTACCGTCTGCGTCGCGATGTTGCTCGCCATCAGCGTCTTTTCCGACGCGGCCCAACGGAGGATTCGGGCCGCCATGCCCGCGATTCCCGAACGCTTCCGAGAACGGGTCGAGAACGTCTTGATCTCCTTTGCCGGAGGGATGGAATGCACCCGGAGCATCGGATCCACCGGGTTGATCTTCTTTTATAGTGTCTTGGAATGGATTGTGATCGTCGTCGGCACGTGGTGCTTGCTACGGTCGTTCCCCCAGACAGCAGCCTTCTCTGTCGTGGACACCGCTGTGTTCGTCGGCTTCATTGCCTTCGGAAGCATCGTTCAGATACCTGGCATCGGCGGCGGGATGCAGGTGGCGTCCATCATTGTTCTAACCGAGCTATTCGGCCTGGATTTGGCTTCAGCGACCGGCGCTGCCGTCCTCATCTGGCTCAGTATGTACGTATTCGTCACGCCCATCGGCATCCTTCTCGCCATCCATGAAGGGGTTAAGTGGAAGGAAGTAAGTCACTTGGAAGCGGAAACGCTCCCCTGACCACCTGCTATGCGCTGCCCATTCTGTAACCATCCCGAAGACAAGGTGATCGATTCCCGCGAAAGCAAGGAAGGCGAATCGATTCGCCGTCGCCGGGAATGCCTCAAATGCACACGCCGTTTTACCACCTACGAGCGGATTGACGAAATTCCCTATATGGTCGTGAAAAAGGACGGCCGGCGCGAGAAGTTCGACCGCCAGAAAGTGATGCAAGGATTGGTCAAAGCGAGTGAAAAGCGTCCAATCAGCATGAGCAAGCTGGCGGGAATCATCGACCACGTCGAGACCCGTCTCTCCGAGAATCCCGACCGTGAGTTATCCACCGTGGAGATCGGTGAACTGCTCATGGAGAGCCTGAAAGGACTGGACAAGATCGCCTATGTCCGCTTCGCTTCCGTTTATCGCGACTTTCAGGATGTCGACGCGTTTCTTCGTGAAGTAAGCGATCTCATGAAACACAAACGAACATGACAGAAGCCTGACACCCAACGCCGTTCCGGTGCATCCAAATAGTACATGGACGGCGGAAGTCTCACTGTAAGAATTACTTGAAACGGAAAGCGAGTTGAAACATCTTCTACATAGAGGCTGTTACTCGATAAGGCATTGATGCTATACTGGTCCCTGCACAACAGCGTCCAGTCTTGTCGAGTCGTCTTCAACCACGCCGGATGGTGTTCCCAGCGCTCCGGTCAAAACGCAGAGGCCAACCCCGGGCACTCCGTTCCATTATAGATCTTATATCGGGGAGGTGGGTCAGAAGTGGATCATTTTGAAGATCAGTACATTGGCGATGCAGCCGAGCCCCTTGGCATTCCTTTCGACGACGATACAGCATTTTTTCATCCGGAAGAGCAGGACACTGAAGATCCCCAAGCAGCTCCCGTAGAAGAATCGATCTATACGGATGACCCCGTTCGCGTTTACCTGCGGGAAATGGGCGCCGTACCACTTCTTACTCGCGACGGTGAAGTCACTCTGGCGCGGAAGATGGAGCGCGGCAAGCTGCGCATGCAGAAATCCATCAGCCGTTCTCCGCTTGTCCAGCAACTGGTAGTCGAGATTGCCGACAACATCAAACGCGAGACCCAGGAACTCGATGACCTGGTCGATCTTGGCAACGCCGAGATCGAAGAAGGTAGCCCGGCCGACAAGAAGCGCCGCGAAGAAGCGCGCCAGCTCTTCTCGGACGTCTCTTCCTTCTACAAGAAGCAGCAGCAGTTGATGGACAAAGCGACCGCGGTCGCGCCCACCAACAAGAAGCTCCGTAAGAAAGCGGTGATGAAGTACAGCCGCGCACGCGTGGAAACCTCGCGCGCCATCCGTAACATCCCATTCCTCAGCAGCCGCTGGAAGCAGTTCGGCAAGGAACTGGAGCGGGCGGCGGACGAACTCGCCCAGATCGAAGCCGAGTTGAAGCGCTTCGAACACAGCACCGATCCGGCCCACCAGGCCCGGGTTCGCGAATTAAAGCGTGAAGCTCGCAAGCGTGAGCTGATGGCAGGCGCGAGCCTGTCTGACCTCCGGCACACCCTTACGGTCATCCGCCACGGCGAAATCGAAGCTGAAAAGGCTAAGAAGGACCTCGTCGAAGCCAACCTTCGCTTGGTCGTTTCCGTCGCGAAGAAGTACGTCAACCGCGGATTGCACCTCCTCGACCTCATTCAGGAAGGCAACATCGGTCTGATGCGTGCCGCCGACAAGTTCGAATACCGGCGCGGCTACAAGTTCTCGACTTACGCTACTTGGTGGATCCGGCAGGCGATCACGCGAGCCATCGCGGATCAGTCTCGCACCATCCGTATCCCGGTGCACATGAACGAGAGCATGAACAAGTTCCTTCGGGCCACTCGTGAGCTCGAAAAGGAGCTTGGACGCGCTCCAACAAACGATGAAATCAGCCGCCGGATGGATATCCCGGTGGAGAAAGTCCAGAAGCTCAAGACCATCTCGCGCGACCCGGTCTCCCTGGAGACTCCGGTCGGCCGCGACGGCGAATCCGCTCTCGGCGATCTGATCGAGGACCGCTGGGTCGGCTCTCCCGTCGACGCGGTGATCGACTCGAACGTCCGCGATGAGACGGCAAACATCCTGAAGACCCTTTCCCCGAAAGAGGAGAAGGTGATTCGGCTTCGTTTTGGAATCGGCTGCGAGCGGGAACACACGCTCGAAGAAATCGGCCAGGAATTCGATGTCACCCGCGAGCGCATCCGGCAAATCGAAGCCAAAGCGCTCCGGCAGCTTCGGTCGCCCGAGCGGGCGCGTCACCTGCGCGCTCTTCTGGCGGCTCGTTAACGCTCTTTGTCCGCTGCGGTTCTCCCGCACTGGCCCTGCCGCCAGTGCCCGCTTCTCCTTACTAAAGGCCGGGCTTACCACCCGGCCTTTTTGTCTGTCTTACCTCAGCACTACCTTCGCAAGCCCCACGTTGTTCGAAGCATCGTAAGCGCGGATCACCACGATATGCTCACCCGGCGCAAGTGAGTCTAGACGAAGCCGAAACTCCTCCTGCCGGCCGTCCACTACCCCATCGATCGAATCGATCGGAATCCATGCAGTCGCATCGAGCGAGTACTCGGCTCGCCGCAGCGCGGAAGCCGCGTCCGCGGCCCGGATTACGATCTGGGCGGATGCTCCCGTCCGAGTCACCCCGGCGGAACTCACCACGGGAGGCGTCGCATCGAAAAGCACGGGGGCACTGACCAGTTCCGCCTGCCGCGACGCGTCGCCCGCATTTGAAGGCCGGTCGGAGGCGATCAGCCGGAACAGGTACCGCCCGTCCGCCAGAACGTCGCCCTCAAGCGTGTAAAGCGTCTCCGAGAAGTTGCCCCGAATCAGCTTCCATTCGGTCTCATCCTCACCCCGGAAATACAGCGAGTACGCGAGCCGGTCCCCGTCCGGGTCTTCCGCCGACCAGATAATCTGAATCTGCTGGGAATATCCTCGAGTCAAGGTCTGCGCCGGCGTACCCGAGAGGGTGGAAGCGCCGGCTTCCCCGGTGTCGGTTACGGTGATGCTATAAGTCCCCGAGGCCGCCTGCTGACCGGCCGCCTTGGCTGACGTACTCGTGATCGGCATGATCTGGCTCACGACATTGAGCGACTGTACCACCGGGGGATTGTTCTGGGGCAGATACGCCAGGCTGACGCCGCTCACCACCGGCGAACTGGCCGTACCGCCGGCGAACTCGGCCTTCCATTGAATGAAGCGGGCATTCGGACTCGTGACGTTCACTCCCGCTGGATCGGTCATCGGCGCCGACCAGTCACTCCAAGTTCGGTCCGGCCGTGCCGAGTTGCCCGATCGCGTCCGGAACAGCAACTTCCCGTTGCCCTTGCGCTCGCCACGCCAACCGAGCTGTCCCCACCGCGCTACGCTCCCCGCATCGTGCACAGGAGATTCGTAGGCGCCCTCCGCCGAGGCGCTCTCGCTCAACCGGTACAGCTTGCCCATCGACCCTGTAGCAGCAAGAATCGAGTCCCCGGAGGCGACCAGACGCGTGGTCTCGCCTTCGTTGGTCTGGGCAATCAACGTGACCCGCCGGTCCTGGCCCATCCTGTAGATGCGCCCGTTCTCGTCGGTGGAAAACAGGACCTGACCACCCACGACCAAAACGTCATAGATGTTCTCTTCCTTGGAAGTCCAGAGGGTCTCTACGGTGTTATCCGGCGAAATGCGAAACAAAGCCGATTTGTCCACCCCGGTCACATCCGTGCTGGTCGGCGCGGTGTACACGGTTTGACCGGGCAGAATCGGAGCCGTCTGCTGTTGTGGCTTCGAATTGTCGGGGGTCTTTGGCGTCAACTCCGGCGGCGACTGCACGGCCGCCCCTTCGTCTGTCACGGTCACCGAAATCGTCGGAGCGGTCACTTGCGGGGTCTGCGACATAGGCTGCGCAGCTTGTCCGGCCGCGTTCGTCCGCTGAGCCACGGACCCGCCCTGGGCCGCTGCATAGACGCTTCCATCCGGTGCGGAAAAGAGGGTCCGGATCTCGGGATACGCAGCGTCGTAGAGAACGAAGGCTTTGTCCTTTCCTTCCAGCCGGTAAATCAAACCGTTCGGCTCGGTTCCCGCGAGCACCCGTCCGTGCCGATCCAGCGTCAGGGCAGTCACGTGGGATTGTCCGGTCTCAAACCATACTCCGCCGACGCCCTTCGCCGTCACACGATACACCTTACCCGTATCGCCGGCCCCGACATACAAAGCCCCATCCGAGCCCATACACAGCGACCAGATGTATCGCTCTTTGGGGGCAAAGTATTCCTCCGCCACGCCATTGACAATCCTGTAAACCTTGCCGTCCGGCGAGGTGCCGGCGAAAACCGCGCCGCCGGGTCCCGTCGCAATTGCGAAGATCTCGGGTTCCGGCGCCGTCCACAAAAGCGAACTCACGCCCTTTGCGTCAACGCGATACAGCCGTCCTCGATGGCCCGTTCCGACGAACAGGCTCTTGTCGGGACCTTCGGCCACCGACCAGATCGAAGGTTCATCGGACGAGAAGATCGGCTGCAATCGCGGCGCAAGCACCATCCGGCCATCCCGCGTCAGCGATACACCCGAAAAGCGCCCCCGCATGAAGTCGGCGTAGGTGTTCATCTCCCACGCCGCCGTGCCGGAGGCATAAAGCGACAGCGCTGACAGGAATGCCGCCACTGATCGACCGATCATTCCGTCACTTCCAATTGCAGAGTCTTGGCCCCCGTAATCGCTATCTCTCCGGCGGCGAAGACCATCTCAGCCAGCGTGGACGTTCGAGGCACGAGCGATGTCCCGGTTTGGGTTCGTTTCAGAATATTGGCTACCGACGGCGGCGGATCGGGCAGGTCGCGGCCTTCGATCTGATACGCCGCATCCTGCCGCCACACCCGTACGTATCCCTTTGTATTCGGCCGCAAGGAGTTCATGAACGACAGGACCTCCGCCGCGGGTCGCGTCTGGGCGATGCCGAAGTAACGCTGCTCCGCGGCATTCACCGAAGGTCCGTCGCCGACCGTGAAGTAAAGGGTTCCCGCGGGCATACCAATCGGGATCTGGTACTGCACCCTGTGCTTGGTTCGCGCCCCGCCATCGCCCGCCGTTTCCACCATGATCTCGACCGTATCTCCCGGATGCGCCTCGCGCCGCGACAGCCAGGCGTGTTCAATGCTTGCTTGCTTTTTCACCGTAAACGAATCCAACGCGAGGTCGATTTTCCGCACCCGCAGTTCTTCTACAGAGTTCTGCAGCACATAGCCCAGCGGCATGGCAGTCGATAGCGCCGTCTGCAGCGGCACGTTGAAATCGCCCGAATGAACGTTGTCGAATCGCAGCGCCTCCGGCTGACCTTCGAACTCGATCTGGCCACGAATCCGAATTGCTCCCGATCCGAGGGTTCGCTCGGTGGCATCCAGCGCCGAATACAGCATCATTTGCAACAGCATCGGCGAGAGCAGCCGGTCCTGCGCCATCTCCATTTTGTACTGCGTCGGAGAGCCGGAGCCGGCCACAGCGATACTCACCGGGACCATACGCGGACGCCGCCCGAGTTCGCCCGCCACCGCCGCGTTTCGATCCGAAGTGATGGAACCGAGCCATTCGCCGCTGGCGGAAATCTTGAACGAGGTGGACACGTTCGGCAGCAAGGCGAGCACGGAAGCGCGGGTAAACGGAACTTCCGTGGGTCCGACCGACAGGAACCGATGCCCGAAGGCGTAAACGCGGTTGCCGTCGATGTGCGTGACGGTTCCGTCAGCCCCAACGCTCATATCGCCTGTGATCAACTGGACACTGATCATCGACCCGGGTTCGAGAGGCGCCGGCTTGGCCTGTCCGGGAGGTTGACGACCCGCGGAGAGTCCCTGGCGCGGCTCCAATCCCAGGGCGCGCAGCTTTGGCCCGAATTCGTCCAGGGTGCCCCGAGTGAATCCGTTGAAAGATAGGGGCGTGGCAAGGTCCTGGAGTTCGGATCCGTCCTTGATGCGGGGGACGGCGGCGGCTCGCACCTGAACTGCACGGGGGTGGGCAGTGTCGCCGCCCGCTAACATCTCCCCAATGGGGCGTATGCCCGCGATCGGCTCCTTTGAGAACGGGAATGCCATCGCGACGGCTCCGGCGAGTTTGCCGCCAATGTAAACGGGACTGCCGCTCATACCCTGCATGACGCCGGTACGTTCCAGCGGACCGCCGCTCAATCGGGCGAGGATGATGGATTGCTTGGGACCGGCATTTTCCAGAATTCCAAGGATTTCAACCTGGAACTCCTCCACTGCTGAGCCGGAGAAAACGGTCCGTCCGGCGCCGGTGAGACCCGGACGAATGTCGCTGATCGGCAGGAACTGGACTGCCTCGGGAGGCGGCGCCGCTACAAGTGCCAAACAGGCTATAGTTATATAATAGGTAAAAGCGCGTCGAGCGACCACTAGTACCATTCTAGACACTCGCCGATAGTTACAGGTTCCGTAAGATCGCGTATCATTGATGTATCCTTTATATCGGCCGGTGTTATGAGTTCAGTTGCCAACCCCGTAGTTTCGTCCGCCCCCGAGCCATCCCCCCAGACGAGGTCCTTTGAAGTACCTTGGGTGTCGCTTGCCTGGTTCTTCGGCCTTTTAATCCTATGCTATGGACCGGTCCTGGCGCGGCTGGTCGACCAGTGGAACACGGACGAGGACATGGGCCACGGGTTTTTCGTGCCCGCTATCGCGGCCTACATCGCTTGGCAGAAAAAGGATGAACTGCTTAGCCGGACGCTGAAACCCAATCCGCTGGGGATTGTGATCGTACTTTTCGCTGCCTTGCAGCTCTACATCGGCACATTGGGCGCGGAATTGTTTCTGGCGCGAACCGCATTCGTTGAAGGTGTGATTGGCGTGGTGCTTTGCCTGGGCGGAACCTACGCGCTGCGCGTGATGGCATTCCCGCTGGTGGTCCTGTGTTTTATGGTGCCGATTCCGGCGGTCATTTACAACCAGATCACCTTTCCTCTTCAGCTATTTGCTAGCAACGTGGCTGCAACGGTTCTGGAATTCATCGGTATCCCGGTGCTTCGGGATGGTAACGTTCTCGAATTGCCAAGCCAGAAGCTGAACGTGGTAGAGGCCTGCAGCGGAATCCGATCTCTCCTTTCGTTGACTTTTCTGTCACTGGTCTACGGTTATTTCTTTGATAAGAAGGGCTGGATGCGCGCCGCCTTGTTCGCCGCGACCGTGCCGATCGCGATTCTGGCGAACGCCGCACGTGTTACCTTGACCGGCGTGATGAGCGAGTACAACCCCGAGTGGGCTCACGGCACTGCGCATACGGCGCAGGGCTGGGTGATTTTCATGATCGCGCTCTTCATGATGGTGGTAACCCACACGGTCATCAACCGCATCTATCGTATGTTCCACCGGAGTGCGCCGGCTACTTCAAAGGACGCCCATGCTTAATACCAGCTTTCTTCGCGGGCCCGTAGCAAAGATGCTGACAGCCATCTTGCTTCTTCAGGTCGCCCTGGTATATGGCTTCACGCGCAACGAGGTAATCCCCGTCAACAAGCCGTTGAGCGAGGTTCCCACGCAATTCGGCGGTTGGGCGATGCAGCAGGAAGGCGTGGTGGAGAAGGAAGTTCAGGACGTGCTGAAAGCCGACGAACTCCTGACCCGCTCCTATACCAATCCCGAGTTGCGCATCGGCGCCCATATGTTCGTGGCTTACTTCCGGAGCCAGCGCACTGGACAGGCCCCGCACTCTCCCAAGAACTGCCTTCCCGGAAGCGGCTGGGTGCCTTCACTGTCGGACATCGTTCCCGTGCAGATTCCCGGCCGGGCCGAGCCCATCGAAGTGAACCGGTACGTAGTCGCCAAGGGCGATCAGAAGAGCCTGGTCCTTTACTGGTATCAGTCTCGCGATCGCGTAGTGGCTAGCGAATACCGTGCGAAGTTCTTCGTTATGGCCGATGCGCTTCGCTATAACCGCACCGACACAGCTCTGGTTCGGGTCGTGATGCCGATCGCCGATAACGACGTAGAGCGGTCCCACAAAGCTGCTGTGGACTTCATCCAGGCGTTCTACATGCCCCTGCGGCAGCACTTCCCGGCCTAGTTTGGGCCCATTGCAACAGAACGAACCCAATCCCGCCTATTTTCTAGTATCCCGTAAGTGGTAGTACTTTTCCGTAAAGAGGTTCACATCTACCCTAAACATTTGTTAACCTATCTAGGTGGGCACTAGAGTCCCCGCATTTGTAGGGGGCTATACCCTCTTCGGGAGATTACCTGTAGCATGATCAACCGTCCCGACCCGCAGGCCGTGCGTAGTCAGTTGAACCGGATGCTGGATAGCCGGTATTTCCGGACATCGCCTCGACTGCGAGCCTTTCTGCTTTACACTGTCGATCAGGGCCTTGCCGGCTGCGAAGATCGGCTGAAGGAATACTGCATTGCGCTCGCGGTCTTTGGCAAGCCCGATTCGTTTGATCCTCGCGTCGATTCCGCTGTTCGCGTAGCCGCGCGCCAGTTGCGAGCCAAGATCGACGTTTACTACCTAAATGAAGGGATCAATGATCCCGTCCTGATTCGCTACCGTCCTGGCGACTACCTGCCTCGTTTTTATCTGCGCAGTGAGATGCCGATTGGCGCGTTCGACCGCATCGAAGGCCGCGCCGTAATTGTCGACAAAGACCGCGCCACGATAGCTGCCGTCTCCGAGTGCTTCGACACCATGGGAGTTCCGATCGGCGTAGTGGTGGATTCCGGCGAAGAAGCACATGCGGCGCTGGATGATGCTCAGCCGGCGGTCTTGATTACGGGCATTACGTTGACCGGGCCTATGAATGGGTTCGAATTGACACGGCAGGTGCACGCAACGCATGATCTGCCCGTCGTGATGATCGCGCCACCGGTGACCGAGTCTGACTTCGTTCACCAACTCGCTTGGGCCGAACCCGATGCGATCGTCTTCAAACCGATCCGTCCTGCAGACGTGAAGAGTGCCGTGCAGCTTGCGATCGCACGCCGAAGCGCAGGCATGGAACAGCGCCCGCGCGTGAGTCCGCACCTGGCGACCGTAGCATAAACCGCCGACGTTTCGAACCTCCAATCTCCTCAAATCCGGGCCTCCTCAAAAGGCCCGGATGCATCCTATCCATGAGGGAACTTTCATGGAACAGATCAATACAGGCCTTACCGAACAACAGCGCCACGGCGTGGTCGAAACTCTGAATCGTCTTCTTGCGGACGAGCACGTTCTGTATATCAAGACGCGCAACTATCACTGGAACGTGGTCGGTCCACGCTTCCACTCCTTGCACGTGTTTCTGGAAGAGCAATACGGACAACTCGCCGAGACCATCGACGAAGTGGCGGAGACGGCGCGCCAGTTCGGCGGCGTTGCCGCCGGCACGATGAAGGAGTTTCTGCAGCAAACCCGTCTACGAGAGACTCCCGGGCAAGTGCCGGACGAAGACGGAATACTTCGCGACCTGCTGAATGACCACGAGTCTGTGACTCGCGCTCTTCGCGAGGACGTAGAACGCGCCGATGAGGAATATAAGGCAGCCGACGCAGCGGACTTCCTCACCTCAATACTCGAGAAGCACAATAAGATGGCGTGGATGCTTCGTGCGTTCCTGCCGTCAGCCGGCGGGAAGCATCAGTCCAGCCGCGAGTCGAACGATGCGCTGGTGGGGAGCCACGGCTAACAATTCGCGGATCGTCCTTCTATGAACGGGGTGCCGCAGATCCGGCGCCAGTTCGGCGAGCGGCTCCAGCACAAACCGGCGTTCGCCCATGCTTGGATGCGGGATCTGCAACTGCGCGATGTTCATCACCGAGTGCCCGTGCAACAGAATGTCGATGTCTATGTTGCGCGGGCCTTTCGGGATTGCGCGGCGACGACCCATCTCGCGCTCGATCGCTTGCACTCGCTTGAGCAGTCGCATGGGCATGAGGCTCGTCTCGGCTTCGACGACGCAGTTGAGGAAATCGGGCTGCTGCACGAAGTCGACCGCGGCGGACTCATAAAGCGAAGACAACTGGCGCACAAGTAGGTCTGGCCGGTGCAGGCGGTCCACTGCAACTTGCAGGTTCGACTGCCGGTCGCCCAGATTCGATCCGAGCGCCAGATAAACCTTCTTCACGTTCAAAACAAGCCTTGCTGCCAGGTGCTGCGTGTGCGCTTGGAAATGCCGAAGTACTCATAGGCGCGATCGGTGGCGATGCGTCCACGCGGAGTTCGGTCCAGAAACCCGAGCTGCATCAGATACGGCTCGTAGACTTCTTCGATAGTGGACGCTTCTTCGTCAATAGACGCGGAGATCGTATTCAGTCCCACCGGCCCGCCCGAGTACTTGTCGAGCACCGTCATCATGATCTTCTGATCGATCTCGTCCAACCCGAATCGGTCCACTTCCAGCAGATCGAGAGCAGTGACTGCCTCTTGCAAGCTGATGTGACCCTTGGCTCGCACCTGCGCGTAGTCCCGAACCCGGCGCAGCAAGCGGTTGGCAATGCGCGGCGTACCCCGGCTGCGGCGCGCGACTTCTTCGGCGGCATCGTCATCGATGCTCGCGTTGACCACACGAGCGGTACGCAGGACGATGTGTTTCAGCTCGGCCACATCGTACGGATTCAGCCGCAGAACGAGTCCGAAGCGGGCCCGCAAGGGCGCAGCGAGCAGGCCTTGACGTGTGGTTGCGCCTACGGCCGTGAACCGCTTCAGCGGCATCTTGTGCGTGCGCGCTCCTGGACCTTGGCCGATGACGAGATCGACACTGAAATCCTCGAGAGCCGAGTACAAGATTTCCTCAATATCTGGCATAAGCCGGTGAATCTCATCAATGAAGAACACCTGGCGTTCGGTGACCGTCGTGAGAATGCCGGTCAAGTCGAGCTTCTTCTGCAGAATCGGCCCGGATGTTTGCTGGAATGACGAACCGAGCTCATTCGCAATGATGGTGGCGAGTGTCGTCTTACCTAAGCCAGGCGGCCCGTACAGCAGGACATGATCGAGCGATTCGCCGCGCATGCGCGCCGCTTCTATGGCGATGGCGAGATTCTCTTTCAGCTTCGCCTGGCCCGTGAAGTCGGCCAAGCGCTGCGGACGCAGTTCGGCTTCGAACTGCCGCTCATCCTCACGGGCGGCGGCTGACACGATGCCTTTGTCTCGCATTCAGGCTTCAGTTTATCGAACCAGTTCGAGTGATTTTCGGAAAAGCGGCTCGAACTCATTCGGCGGCGTTCCGCCTGTGACTGCTTTGCGGATCGCTGTTTCCGCCGCAGGCCGGTTGCAGCCCAAGTTGATGAGGGCTGAGAGAACATCGAACTCGATGTCTGTGAAGGGCGCAGGCTTATCGGCGGGCGCCGGAGTCGCTGTACTTCCGGCAAGCTCGACTTTGTCGCGTAGCTCCAGCACCATGCGCTCAGCCGTCTTCTTGCCAACGCCGGGGATGCGTGTCAGCTTCTGCAGGTCGCCAGATCGAATGGCGCTGGCAAGATCGACGGCGGGTAAACCGGACAGCACCGAAATACCGAGCTTGGGACCGATGCCACTGACCGAAATCAGTTTTTCAAACAGGACCTTTTCGTCGGCGGTGAGGAACCCAAACAATGCGATGGCATCCTCTCGCACGTGCGTGTGAACCTGCAGTCTCACTTCGGTTCCGGCATCCGGCAGCGCGGAGTAAGTCGAGATAGGAATCGCGACATCGTACCCCACGCCGTGAACGTCGACGATTATCTGATTCGGCCGCTTTTCGAGCAGCGATCCTCGCAGGCTGGCGATCATATACGGCGATCATTATCTCAGCCCTAGAATGGGGAAATGGCCAGGCGCAGATTCTTCGTCCCTTACGTGCGTGACGGCCACGCTGAGATCGCGGGTGAACATGCACGCCATCTCACGCAGGTGCTGCGCGTCGAGACAGGGCAAGTGTTCGAAATCTCCGACAACTCGGCGGCATACGTAGCCGAGATCTCAGCCGTCGACAAAACACACGTAACTTTTCATGTTCTGGAGCGGCTGCCCGATCCTCCGCAGGAAGTCCCGGTTCACCTGGTGGTTGCGCTGTTCAAATTCGATCGGCTGGAATTGCTTCTGGAGAAGGCGACCGAGCTCGGGGTGACCTCCATTCAGTTCGTTCGCGCCGAGCGCAGCGACAAGGGGTTAGACCAGGCGGCGGAGAAACGAATGGAACGGTGGCGGCGAATCGTGGTTGAGGCAAGCCAGCAGTCGCGGCGGCTGCGTTCCCCTGAACTGCTTCCGCCGGTCAGGTTGCACGAGGCTGTAGCGTGGCAGCCCGACTCTTGCCGGCTGTTTCTGGACGAAGAGCGCACCGGCTTGCCGCTGCTGGATGCGATCCCTCAGCCCGCCAAGGCCGTGTCACTCATGATCGGCCCGGAAGGCGGATGGACGGAGCAGGAGCGAGCAATGGCACGGGAGGCCGGCTGGACATCGGTATCCATGGGTACGCACATCCTACGAGCGGAGACCGCGGGTATTGCCGCGCTTGCCGTTGTCGACGCAGTCTCCCACCGCTGAGCACTCAAGCGCCGATGTAGCGGGCGTACAAGCTCCGCGCCACACCGATGTCGGTAGTGCCCTTGATGATGGCGCGTCCGTCGGGGAACACTGTCATCTCGTAGGGCGTTGGGAAGAATCGGAGCGCAAATTCGTTAGCGCGGACCTCGCCGGCATCCGCAAGCTGCTTTCGCAACTCGAGTAGATCCAGCGGACGCGTCCGCTCGTGAATTTGCACCGCGTTACGACCACAGAGGCTGACGGGAACACGCCGGCGGGCATCGAGATAGTCAAACTGACGAGCGCCGCAAGCGCGGCAGGCTCCATCGCGCGCCGGTTGGTCGATCTGACGGATGGTCCCCGTCCATACATCGACGGTGGTGATGCGACGTGCCGGCCCGGCGCCGACCAGTATCTTCGTCGCCTCGGCGCACTGCAGCGACGCGACCAGCGACGTAACCGCATTCAACACTCCAGCCGTCTCACACGTGGGTTGTGTTCCACCGGGAGGTTGTGGGTAAACGCAGGCGAGGCACGCAGTTTCGCCCGGCACCACGGGCATCACGATGCCATAGCTGCCCACCGCGCCCCCATAGACCCAGGGCACGCCGCGGCTGACGGCATAATCATTTATCAGGTAACGTGTTTCGAAGTTGTCGCACCCATCCAGAATGACGTCACACCCATGCAACAGATCTTCGATATTGCCGGGTGTGAGATCCGCGACGTGAGACTCCACTTCACAATCGGAGTTGATCTCGCGCAGATGCGCGGCCGCTGCGAGAGCCTTCGGAAGGGATTGCCCGGCGTCGGCTTCGTCGTAAAGCCACTGACGCTGCAGGTTGCTCGACTCCAGATAGTCTCGATCAATGAGAATGAGCTTGCGTACGCCCGCGCGCGCCATCGCGCCCGCCTGAAAGCTGCCGAGTGCGCCGCAGCCGACCACCGCGACGGTGGATCGCATCAGCCTCTCCTGCCCGGCCTCGCCCAGACCTTTGAAGCGGATCTGCCGCGAGTAACGTTCCCGCTGGTCAGGAGTCATACAACCCGATGGTAACAGCGGCTGCGCTACCATGGATGGCGGCGTGTGCCGTATGCCGCCTCCGTGGGCTGATGATCCTGCGACTGCTCCTTGCCGCGCTTATATCCGCGCCCCTGTACGCACAATCCAACAGCTTCGAAGGACGTCCGATTGTGAGCATACGCATGGACCCCGAAGAGGTTCTGCTCGCTCAGCCGGAACTCGAGGAAGCCTTAGCTGCGCTGAAGGTTGGGTCGCCGCTGAGGATGGCGGACGTGCGGGCCACCATCGAGCGGTTGTACGCGAGCGGCCGGTACGACAACATCCTGGTGGATGCCGACGCGAGCGGAGACGGAGTGGCGCTGGTGCTTCGCACAACAGGCGCGCGCTTCATTCGCAATGTGGTGGTGGACGGAGTGCCGGAGCCGCCCAGTCGAGGACTGCTGGTGAATGCAACCAAGCTGGAGCTCGGTGGGAACTTCAGTGAAAGCCAGACGCGCCAGTCGGTAGAAAGCCTGCTGGAAGTTCTACGCTCAAACGGCTTTTACATGGCGAAGGTGACGCCGGAGATTCAGCCTGCGCCGGTGCAGCAGGTGGACATCCGGTTCCTGACGGAAACGGGCAACCGCGCGAAGTTCAGCACGCCCGTGATCAAAGGCACACCCAACAAGCCCCTGGATGAAATCATCGCGGCAACGCGCTGGCGAAAGATGTTCGGCCTGTTGGGCTGGAAAGAAGTAACCGACACGCGTACGCAGCAGGGGATCGATCGCATTCGTCGGGCCTATCAGAAGCGCGAGTTTCTAATGGCGCGCGTCACGCTGGATTCAATGGAGTATCATCCGGCGGAAAACGCTGTGGTTCCGGTGATTGCGATTGATAGCGGTCCGAAGGTGGTGGTTCGCACCAAGGGAGCGAAGATCTCGCGCGGGCGGCTTCGCGAGCTGGTTCCGATCTATCAGGAGCAGACTGTGGATCGGGATCTGCTGGTGGAAGGCAAGCGGGAGTTAACCGAATACCTGCAGGCCAGAGGGTACTTCGATGCTCAAGTGGACTTCGACATGAGCAAGACGCCGCAGCAGGAAGAGCTGATCGAGTACTCGTTATACCCTGGCGAGCGTCACAAGCTTGTGTCGGTCGAGGTGGAGGGCAACAGGTACTTCGACGACGGAACGCTTCGCGAGCGCATGTACACGATGCCCGCGAGTCTTCTGCGTTTCCGGCACGGCCGCTTCAGCCAGGACTACCTGCGGCGTGACACCAACGCCATCCGCGCACTGTATCAATCCAACGGCTTCCGGGACGTGGAAGTGACGCACCGTGTGGAGGACGATTTCAAGGGCAAGGAGAATCAGGTTGCCGTCACGTTGACCGTGAAGGAAGGCCCGCAATGGTTCGTCTCCGACCTGCGCATTGAAGGACTCGACTCGGTGACCACCGAGGATATTCGAGCCTTGGTGCAATCGAGCGAAGGCCAGCCTTTTAGTGACCTGAACGTTGCTACCGATCAAGACACCATCCTTAACTACTTCTTCAACAACGGATATCCTAACGCGACGTTTGAAGCCACCGTCACTCCGGCTGCCGCGCCACAGCAGATGTCCTTGCTGTACAAAGTGACTCCGGGCGAGAGACAGTTCGTACGCGATGTGTTGATCAGCGGGTTCAGAACCACGGATGAAGATCTCATCCGCGAGCGCATCCGCAACCTCAACCCCGGCGATCCGCTTTCGCAGAGCAGCATGATCGAGAGTCAGCGCCGGCTGTATGACCTGGGCATCTTTGCGCGCGTGGATACCGCGCTGCAGAACGCCGACGGCGAGACCGATCACAAGTACGTCTTGTATCGATTGGAAGAAGCGAGGCGGTATTCGGTGACGGGCGGTTTCGGAGCTCAGATCGCTCGCATCGGGCGCGGTAATCCGTCGATTACTACGCCCGCGGCAACGGCAGGTTTTAGCCCGCGTGTCTCCTTTGGTATCAGCCGGTCAAACTTCCTCGGCGTGGGCCACACGCTTGGATTTCAAGGACGCTTGTCCGCTGTGCAGCGGCGGTCTTTGGTGAGTTATCTCGCGCCGCAATTCAAGGGATATGACAACCTCAACCTGACCTACACCGCGTTGTACGACGATTCGCGCGACATTCAGACGTTCAACTCCCGCAAATTCGAGATGTCCATCCAACTCGCGCACCGACTGACCAAGGCCAACACTGTCCAGTACCGGTTGACGTATCGGCGCGCGACCGTGTCGGACTTAAAGATCACGCCCGATCTGATCCCGTTGTTTGCGCAGAATATCCAGTTGGGGAGCGTTTCGTCCACGTTCATCCAGGACCGACGCGATGATCCGACAGATCCTCGCCGCGGGGTTTACAACACGCTGGACGGGGCCTTCGCTTCGAACCTGTTCGGCTCCAAGACCAGCTTCACGCGCGTGCTGGGCCGCAACGCGACATACCATCGACTCACCCGCGACGTCATCCTCGCGAGATCGCTAAGCCTCGGGGTTATCAACCGGATCAGCACGGTGGACGTTCCGCTGCCCGAGCGTTTCTTCGGTGGAGGCGCGACGTCGCACCGCGGGTTCAACGAGAACCAGGCGGGACCACGTGACCTGCTCACCGGGTTTCCGCTCGGCGGTAAGGCCCTGCTCGTGAATAACACCGAGGTTCGTTTCCCGTTGATCGGCGATGACATCGGTGGAGTTTTGTTCCATGACGCGGGGAACGTTTATTCGAATCTCAGATCGATGTCCTTCCGGTTCAAGCAGCGCGACCTGGAGGACTTCAACTACATGGTGCACGCGGTTGGTTTTGGGATCCGATATCGCACCCCGGTGGGACCGATTCGTCTTGACCTCGCGTACAGCATCAACTCCCCGCAGTTCGTAGGGCTTAAAGGAACGTACGAGGAACTGCTGGATCCAAACCTGGCGGGCGTTGATATCGTCAAGCAGCGCATCAGCCGCTTTCAGTTTCATTTCTCCTTGGGACAGCTCTTCTAATGCGGTATCTGGCGTCACTTCTGTTCCTGGTTATCGGCTCGGCGGAGATCATTGACCGGATTGCCGTCTCGGTGGACAAGCGGGTCATCACGGAAAGCGAAGTGCTGCGCCAGGTCCGAATCACTGCCTTTCTCAACCAGGAACAGCCGGACTTCAGTCCCGCCAATCGCCGAACGACAGCAGACCGCCTGGTAGAACAACTCCTTATACGCCGGGAACTCGAAAGCAGCGGCTATGTGTCGGTGTCGCCGGATGTCGCCAAAGAAAACTATCAGCAGTTGACGCGTCGCTTCAAGACGGCGGAGGAATACACTCGCACGCTAGCCGAGTACAGGCTGAAAGATGAAGACGTTCGGCAGGCTTTGGAATGGCAGGCGACGCTGTTGGAGTTCGTGGACACGCGATTCCGTCCAGGCGTTCAGATCCCGCCGTCCGAGATCAAGGAATATTACGACCTGCAGGTGGAGCAGAACCCGGGCAAGTTGCCGCCCTTCGATGATGCAAAAGACGACATCGAACAGGTGCTGACATCGCAGCGTGTGGACAATGCGCTCGATCGGTGGCTCGGCCAGGCGCGCACGCAGACCAGCATTCGGTATATGCCGGAGGTGTTTCGATGAACCGGCCCGTGAAATGGACCCTGCGCATCGTGGGGGTCGTTGTTGCGCTCTTGTTGTTGCTGGGGATCGCCGCCGTTTTTATTCTGCCCAGCGCGTGGTTCCGCGACAAGGTCCGGAACCGCATGGTGTACGAGATTGAGCGCGTCAGCGGCGGGAAGACGGAGATCGGCGAATTTCGGGTCGATTGGAAGACGCTCACTGCCGAGGTCGCTCCTTTCGTATTGCGGGGCGCCGAGCCGCTGACCGAGCGCCCCTTGTTCCGGGCGGAGTCGGTGAAAGTCGGGCTAAAGATCATCTCCGTTGCGAAGAAGGATATCGACATAGCATCGCTGCTCGTGGAAGCGCCGCAGGTGAACATCCTGGTGGATGCCGAGGGTAAAACAAATTTTCCGGGCCCAAAGATCAAACGTGAATCCACAAAGGATCCCATTCAGCAGTTGCTGGATCTGGCGGTGGGCACAATCGATCTGCGTAATGGCTGGATCCAGTACGCCGACCGGAGGATGCCGCTCACACTGCAAGGCGAAAACCTGCAAGCGCAGCTCGCCTACAACGTCACGGGACCGAGTTATCGCGGCAACGTCGCGATCAACAAACTGACGATGGATACGGGCAAGACCGATCCGATGGCGTTCGACGTGAAGACGCAGCTCGGGTTGTATAGCAACCGCATCCAGGTCGAGTCGGCCCGCCTTGCGCTGGGCACGACGACGGTTGAGGTCGCAGGTACCATCGAGGGTTTCAAAGAGCCGCGGGTGGACCTCCAGTTGAAAGCGGACGCGGCGCTCGCGGACGTCGCAAGGCCGTTGAAGCTGCCTGTTATCCCTGTCGGGCGAGCGCAGTTCGCCGGCAAGCTTGCCTACGCGTCACGCGATCAACTCCTGATCGAGGGGCGCATACGAGGCAGCGGATTGGCCGTTCACGAGAGCGGCGTTCGCATCAACGATATCGGCATCGCCTCCGATGTGCGATTCACGACCGCGCTGGTTCAGCTACGCGGCACGCGCGTGCAAGCGCTGGGTGGGACATTCGCGGGAATGGTGGATGTGCATGACCTGAAGACTTTCAAGGTGAATGGTCGCGTGGATGGCATCTCAGTCGCAACCGCGAGCCAGCTTGTGGGAGCCAGGAACGTGCCGTATAGCGGCGGCATCTCCGGACCTGTGGAGATCGCGGGCACGATCGGCAATCGCGATCTGCGCGCGGGCGGTACGTTCAAAATCGCGGCCGGGAAGACTGGCGTTCCCGTGAACGGCTCGCTTGAGGTCGCCTACGATCAGCGGCGCAATGCGTTGCAGCTCGGCAATTCGCATCTGGTGTTTCCATCAAGTCGGCTGGACGTGACCGGCACCCTCGGCTCAGCGTTGAAAGTGCGACTGGAGACCAAGGATTTGAATGACCTGATGCCTGCGATCACGATGGCCGGCGGTTCGCTCGACAAGCTGCCGATGCGGCTGGAGCCCGGCGGGTCCGGGTTGTTTGAGGGGACGGTGACGGGTCCGGTGAAGACCGCGCGTGTGAACGGGACGCTGACGTTGACCGATTTCAAGGTGCAGGATCAGCGCGTCGACCGCCTGGTGGCCAGTCTCGATGCAACCTCCTCCGGCGCGCACATTGCGAGCTTTGGATTGGGTCAGGAAACGCTGCGCCTGGAGGGCAGCGCGGATATCGCCCTGCAGGATTGGAAGCTGGTGGACGCAGGCGCTGTGAGCGCGAAGTTAAAACTGCAAGGGGCACAGATCGAGAAGCTTCTGGTCGCTGCCGGGCAGAAGCTGCCGATTGAAGGGCAGCTTAGCGCCACGGCAACGGTGGAAGGCACTGCCGGCGATCCTCGCGCCGCTTTGACTATCGACGTTCTGCAACCCATCGTATATGGCGAGAAGCTGGATCGCTTCCGCGCCCAGATCAAGTACGCGGGCGCTGGGGTCGAGGTCATCGACGGCGTTGCGCAGTTGGGCACAGCTCGGGTGCTGCTGGCAGGCTCGTATCAGCATGCCGTGGGCGAGTACAAGAACGGGCGTCTACGTTTGAACCTGTCCACGCAGGGCTTCTCGTTGGACCGCGTGGGGAACATCCAGCGGCTTCGCCCTGGTGTTGCGGGTCGGCTCGAATTAAAGGCGACCGTAACCGCTGACGTACGCAATGGCGACGTGCAGCCCAACGATGTAAACGGGTTGATCGCGTTGCGCGACCTGGTGGTGGATGGACGAGCTGTTGGGAGCTTTACCATTGATGCAAACACTTCCGGGCGCGAGCTGGCCATGACCGTAGCGGGCAATCTTCGAGGCTCGAAGGTGTCGGGCAAAGCGGCGTTCCAACTCGCGGGCGACTATCCCGGCAGCGGCTCTGTGGACTTCTCGTCGATTACGTTCTCTACATTGCAGGATCTTGCGCTGGCGGCGCGCGGATCCGAGCCTATGCCTTTTGACGGTTTCGTCGAGGGTCGACTCACCTTTTCGGGACCGGCGAAGAAGCCCGAGGCCATGCGCGCTCGTCTGGATTTACCCTCACTGCAGCTAGTGCCCGCGCGGCGTGGGCTTACGCCCAATCAGGCGCGTGAGCTTTCGGTACAGAATCAAGGACCCGTCGTTCTTGAATACGATGGCAAGGCGATCCAGATTCGTAGCGCGCATCTGATCGGACGCGACACAGATCTGCGGGCCTCAGGATCGGTCAACCTCAACGACAAGAGCCCGTGGGACCTGCGCGTGGACGGGACGTTGAACCTCGGGATCGCGCAGGATTTCAACTCCGACATTGTGTCCTCCGGCGTGGCCGCGGTGAATGGAACGGTGCGCGGGTCATTGGCCGACCCGCAGGTTGTTGGCAGGCTCGAATTGAAGGACGCGTCGTTTTCTGTAACGGACATACCCAACGGGCTCGACAACGCGAATGGAGTGATTCTGTTGGATCGCCGCCGCGCGACCATCGAGCGGCTCACCGCCGAGACGGGGGGCGGCGCTATTTCCTTTGGCGGGTTCGTCGGTTTCGGCGCGCCGGAGATGACGTACCGTCTAACTGCGCGCGCCGAGAACGTGCGCGTTCGTTATCCCGAGGGCGTCAGCACGACGGTTAGCTCGAACCTGAGCCTGACGGGAACATCGGCGAAAAGCATGTTGACGGGAGTGGTCACCGTCAAACGAGCCGGGTTCAATCCGCGTACAGACGTGGGCGGAATCCTCGCGTCCTCGGCGCGTCCGGTGGCCACGCCGACGACTCCGAATCCATTCCTGCGCGGCATGCAGCTTGACATCAAGATCGAAAGCGCTCCGAACCTGCAGTTCCAGACCGCCCTGACAAACGACCTGCAGGCGGAAGCCGATCTGCGTGTGCGAGGTACTGCGGCCAAGCCCTCGCTGCTTGGCCGCATCGTGGTCAACCAAGGTGAGGTACAGTTCTTCGGAACCAAATACACCATCAATCGCGGCGAGATCGCGTTTTACAACCCCGCTAAGATCGAGCCGGTGCTCGACATGGATTTGGAAACGCGTGTTCGCGGCGTGCTGGTGACCATCAACTTCACCGGTCCGCTGAGCAAATTGAATGCGTCGTACCGTTCGGACCCGCCGCTGCAGTCGAATGAAATCGTCGCGCTGCTCGCCGTGGGACGCGCGCCCGGCACGAATTCGTCGCTTGCGTCAGGCCAGACCGTCGCGACGCAAAGCTTCATGAGCACCGGCACGAACACGCTGCTCGGGCAAGCGGTCGCCGCCCCGATCAGCGGTCGTTTGCAGCGCTTCTTCGGCGTCAGCAAATTGAAGATCGACCCGCAGCTCACCGGTATCAACGCCGTGCCTCAGGCGCGCTTGACGGTGGAGCAGCAGGTATCCCGCGACGTCACACTCACATACATCACCAACCTGGCCGAAGCGAATCAGCAGATCATCCGCGTCGAGTGGGATATTAATCGAAGCTGGTCCGTAGTCGCGCTGCGAGAAGAGAACGGCGCGTTCGGTATAGACTTCTTTTTCAAAAAGAGATTCAAGTGAGACTCCGCACCGCTCAAGGCAAGCTGAAGATCGAGCACAGCATCATCGACGGCGTGCGCGATGTGTTGAAGCGGTTGCTGGACGAGAACTCAGCCACAGTGCGATCAGTAGTACCTGGAGTGATTAAGCCTGTGCGCGA
>DASQDN010000689.1:0-4578 GCA_035634155.1 Bryobacteraceae bacterium
TTCGCCTCGGTGTGACTCACTCGTATACGTACTCCGCCGCGGGTAAATCCATCGGCGCATACGACGTCGCCGGATACAACCCCGACTCATACCCAATGGCAGGTGTCGCGCAAGGAAAGATCTCGGAGAAGAAGACTCTAACAAGCAAGATCTATCCCGGCATGTCAGCGAATTATTGGGTCTACGTCAATGCCGGAGCCGACACACAGAAAGGCGCTCCAGTCATGGTCTGGCAGGATGGGCAGGACATCACAGGCAATGCCGATCTGCTGCGCATGCGCCTCCAGATCGTGTCCGACAACCTCGTCCACAAGAAGCTGATCCCACCCATGGTCCACGTGCTGATCCAGCCAGGCAGCGGCGGCGAAGCCGAAGGGACCCGCATGCGCAGTATTCAATACGACACCGTGTCTGACCGCTACAGCAAGTACCTGCTCGAAGAAATCCTGCCCGACGTAGAGAAGACCTATAAACTCCGACCCGACGCTTACTCCCGAGCCATCGGCGGCGCATCATCCGGAGCCATCGCTGCATGGAATGTCGCCTGGTACCGGCCCGATCAATTCAGCCGGGTGTTATCACACATCGGCAGCTACGTCGCCCTCCAATGGCGCCCCGAACAGAATCAGGACGGCGGCTACATCGTCTCCCATCGCGTTCGCCGCGAGGCGAAGAAAAACATCCGCGTGTGGCTTTCCGACGGCGCGGGCGACAACGAGGGGAATGGCGGAAGCTGGCCGCTGAACAATATCCAACTGGCGAACTCGCTCAAGCTGAAAGGCTACGATTTCCATTTCCGCTTTGGCCATGGCACACACGCAATTGCGCAAGGAGCGATGGATCTGCCCGAATCGCTTGCTTGGCTGTGGCGCGACTACGACCCTGCCAAAACCGAGCAGGCCTACGAGATGGAGCCCGCCGAACGCGCCAAGCCGTTGTTCCGCGTCAGCGTCACCAATCGCGACGCGTGGTAAGCGAGCCCATCACCAGGGTCAAGACTTCTCCGGCGAGATCCCCTTGCCCTCGACAATTTGATAGCGCCCAGCACGCACATTGCGGAACTCCTCGGTCCGCCCCCGCGACCAGCGCACCACCACACGCTCGGCCATGTCACGCTTCCCTAATCCAAACGTCACCGGCAGTTCGGATTGCGAAAGATAACTCCCACCGCTCTTCACAGTTTTTGTGGTGGACCGATCGCCATAATAGATCCGCACCGACGATCCAATCCCATCCCGATTCGACTCAGTCCCAACCAGCCGGAACCGCACGCTCTGATTCCCTGAGCTTTGATCGTTCCGATACAAATACGCGGGCCCATGATTCGTGGTGACCAGCACATCCTGGTCGCCATCGTTGTCGAAGTCGCCAAACGCCGCGCCGCGACCCACCTTCGGCGCAACAAATCCCGAGCCCACCTCCGCCGCAGCATCGCGAAACGCCCCGCCCGTATTCAAAAACAGATGAGGTGGCTGCGCATACTGCGTGTTCCGCATCGTGTTATCGATATGACCGTTCACCACCAGCAAGTCTTGCCAGCCGTCCAGGTTCGCATCGAAGAAAAAACAGCCAAACCCAAGACTCCCTCGCGTCACTCGCCCAATCTCCGACCCAGGCGCCAGGTCGTGGAACAATCCTCCGCTCCGCCCTTTGTACAACGCGAGCATCTCGTTGTGAAAGTTCGTCACCGCCAGCGTCGGAATACCCGTATTATCCAGATCGGCGACATCCACACCCATGCCTGCGCGAGCTTTGCCATCTTCGCTGAAGGCCACTCCCGCGCGGACTCCGACTTCTTGAAACTTGCCATTCCGCAAATTCTGATACAGCTTATTTGGCTGCGTGTCATTCGCCACAAAGATGTCCGGCCACCCGTCGTTGTCGAAATCAAGCAACGCGACTCCCAGCGACTTCGAACTCGTATCGAAGATGCCGCACTCTGCGGTCACGTCCTTGAACTTGCCATTGCCCAGATTCCGAAATAGCCACGACGTCGCGCCGCGATACGCCTCCGGAGTACAGTACGACTTCTGCTTCCCATCCATACTGCACGATATGTCCTGGTCCTGCGACCACCGCACATAATTGCACACAAATAAATCGAGCAGTCCATCGCGGTCGTAATCCACCCACATCGCCGACGTGCTGAAGCCCTGCCGGCCCGCAAGACCCGACTTCTCCGTAACGTCGACAAACGTGCCGCGCCCGGTGTTCTGAAACAATCGACTTTGTCCCGCGCAGGAAATGAATATGTCCGGGAAACCGTCATTGTTGAAGTCACCCACGGCCACGCCGAGGCCATACATCGCGACATCAAGCCCCGCCTGCTTAGTCACATCGCGAAACGTGCCATCGCGATGATTCCTGTAAAGCGACAACGTGGTGCGGCGCTGCTGGCGCTCAGGCCAGTCCATTCCATTCACCAGCAGGATGTCCTGCCAGCCGTCGCTATCGTAATCGAGAAACGCACAGCCCGACCCAAGTGTCTCCGGCAGGTACTTGCGACCGAATGCGCCGCTGTTGTGGACGAATTGGATGCCGGCCTGCCGCGTAACGTCCACCAGCTTGAAGCCGGGAGACGCAGCCCGCGCCGGTGTGGCCGCCGCCCCGAGCGTAGCCATGAAACTTCGGCGATTCATCGTGATTATTGTGGACTGACAAGCCCCTTGCGAATCGCGTACAGTACAAGCTCCGCCGTTCTGTGAATATCCAAGGTATTCATTAGATTGGCGCGGTGCACCGATACCGTATTTACACTCAGCTCCAACAGTTGAGCAATCTCTTTATTCGAATGCCCTTGCGCAATCAACTGAAGCACCTGCCGCTCACGAGGGGTCAACTCCTCAAACCCGTTCTCCTGCGTGGGCGACTGCTTCGGCAATCCAATTGTCTTGCCCCCGGCGATGTCGCGGATCGCTTGCGGCAACTCAATATCGATGGCGTTCTTCAGCAGATATCCCCGCGCGCCCGCATCCGCGGCGTTTCGAATATAGTTGTCATCGGCGTGCATGCTAAGCATCAGCACGGCGCATTCCGGAGCGTGCATGCGGAGCTCGTTTGTGGCCTGAACACCATCCAGACCCGGCATGGCATAATCCATCACCACCACCTGCGGCCTTAACCGAACCGCTAGATTCACCGCATCGCGTCCGTCGCCTGCCTCGCCCACCACCTCAATATCGGGTTCGTCATCCAGCATGCGCCGGAACCCACGCCGCACCAGGGAGTGATCGTCCACAAGGAGCACGGTTATCATTGCTGCAGTATTGTCTCCGAACTACTAGCCTAGCGCGGTTCACAAGCGCCATGCCGAGCGGAGGGTTTATGGAACACACACCGTATGAACGTAGCCGATGGTATGAACGGGAACGATGGTATGAGCGCGACGGAGTCCGGCTGCACGCCGTGGAAGCCGGTCCTCCCGCCGGCCCCCTCTACATCCTGTTGCACGGCTTTCCCGAATTCTCCTACGGCTGGCGCAAGCAGATCCCGGCGTTAGCCTCTGCCGGCTATCGCGTGATCGTGCCCGACCAGCGCGGCTACAACCTCAGCGATAAGCCTCGCTCCGTCACCGCGTATGCAGTCAACGAACTGGCCGCGGATATCATTAGCATCGCGAACGGACAGCCCTTTCGACTCGCCGGTCACGACTGGGGCGCCGCCGTCGCCTGGACTGTAGCGCTCGCCCGCCCGCAAGGCCTCGAGAAGCTCGCCATCCTCAACGTCCCGCATCCCTCCGTGATGATGAAGCACCTCACCACCGATCCCGGACAGTTGCTTCGAAGTTGGTACATGTTCTTCTTCCAACTCCCCACGGCGCCCGAAGCTCTCTTCCGAGCCGTCGGCAAGCGATCCCTCGTGAGCACCAGCCGCTCCGGCACGTTCACACCCGAAGATCTCAACGTTTACGCCGAAGCCTGGAGCCGCCCTGGCGCGGTCACCGGCATGATCAACTGGTACCGAGCACTCCTGCGCACCCGGCCCCCAGCCATTAAAGACCCGACAATCCGCGTTCCGACCACAATCATCTGGGGCGCAAGAGATCGGTTCCTGAAAGCTGTAATGGCTCAGGAAAGCGCGCGCTTCTGCCCCCATTCACGGCTCGTCTATCTCACCGATGCCACCCACTGGGTTCAACACGAGGAGCCTGACCGCGTGAATGAACTCCTACTCAGCTAGCCTGCGAATGTGGTTCAGGACGCGCAGATGAATGCGATGAATAATCGCATCGGACCACCACCGCCAATAGTGCCCCGGCCACAAACCATGCCGGTACCAGGTCGTGCCTTCCAACAACGTACGGCCGCCCGGCAAAGGTGTCAACAGGAACTGGCCCTGCTGCGATGTGAAGTACCCGTGAAGATGACCCGGCACAACGTTGGCGTAAGGACTCAGTTCAGTCATCGGAGCTGGGCTTTCGGTCACCGCGAAACGCAGCAAGCGCGGCGCATCCCATACCTGAATCGGCTCCACGAAAGGACCGGTGGAAAACTCGCAATATCGCGTCGCCCCGACGCCCGATCCTTCCCTCCGAGCCCCAACAGGATAAGCGATTCCCGTGCGAAAATTCCAATCATC
>DASQDN010000690.1:0-11350 GCA_035634155.1 Bryobacteraceae bacterium
TTCCTCATAGGTCGGCTCCGCGATCATCTGACCCTTGTTATAGGCCACGCGAACGCCCGCGAGCACATGTTCGAAGGGAATGTCAGAGATTGCCAGCGCGGTCGCGGCGCCGATGATGGCCAAAGTCGACGGATCGCGATCCGGATCGGCGGAAAGGACCATGCCGATGATCTGCGTTTCGTTGAGATAGCCTTCGGGGAAGAGCGGGCGGATAGGACGATCGATCAGGCGGCTGGTCAGGATTTCTTTTTCAGATGGCCGACCTTCACGCTTGATGAAACCGCCGGGGAAGCGTCCCGCGGCATAAGTATATTCACGATAATCCACCGTCAGCGGGAAAAAGCTGGCGGTGGCCTTGGGTTCTTCGGCCGAGCAGGCGGTAACCAGGACAACAGAGTCGCCGGTTTTCACTACTACGGAGCCGTTTGCCTGTTTCGCGACACGCCCGGTCTCGAGCGAAATCGTCTTACCAAACAGGTCGATGTCAACTGAATGGATCATGTGTCCTCCGGGCGGCACGCGCGCCGGCGCGCTTAGCCGCTGTACGGATTAAGTGGAGAACGGGGAGATGATGGAGGAAGGGCCGCCTACCGGAGGCGGAATGTCAGACGGACCGGCCGCCTGCGCCTTCAGAGCACACTCTTAGCCTGTGGAAATCCGCCTACCGGCGAATACCGAGGCTGGCGATAAGCGCCTTGTAGCGCTCGGGAGCCGTATTCTTCAGGTAGTTCAACAAACGACGCCGCTTGGCAACCATCGTTAACAACCCACGACGGGAGTGATGGTCCTTTGCGTTCGCCTTGAAGTGGTCCTGGAGCTGGAGAATACGCTGGCTTAGGATGGCAATCTGGACCTCGGAGGAGCCGGTGTCGCTCTGGTGCCGCTTATAATTCGAGATAACCTCGGTTTTCAGATTTGCCGCCAATGCCATGCTAGAGTGAATACTCCTCGTCTTACCTAATCTTCGATTCTATATCAGTACAAGAGTAACACACAGGGTGCCGGTGAACGCAAGGCGCATCCTAGATTTGCCTGTGTCAGGAAGCGGTGGTCGCCTCTTCCGCGTTGGTTTGAGCCCCATATTCCTTCAGCTTATTGAACAATGTTTTCAGACTGATGCCGAGAATTTCGGCGGCTCGTGTCTTGTTGTTCTTGGTGTGCTGAAGAGTGATATGGATCAGCGCCTTTTCGGCCTCTGAAACGGTGGTGCCCACCGGCAGACGCACGGCATCCGGCTCTTTGAAGTCACTGGCCGGGCGCGGACCAGCCGTCGCGTGGAATTGCGGCAGATGGGCTGGGGTAAGCGGGCCTTCGCCAGCGATAATCACGGCGCGCTCGATCACATTACGAAGTTCGCGCACATTGCCGGGCCAGTTGTGCCGCGCCAGTTGGTCGAGTAATTCCCTGCTCGCTTCCGTAATCTTGCAGCCGTGCTTGCGATTCAAATCGCGGATGAGGGCTTCCACCAACACGGGGATGTCGCCGTCGCGCTGGCGCAGCGGCGGCAGGGTGACCTGGAACACGTTGAGGCGATAATACAGGTCCTCGCGCAGTTCGCCTTTGCGCAGAGCCTCCTCCAGATTCTTGTTGGTGGAAGCGATGATGCGCACATCCACTACGATTTCGTTCTTGCCGCCGAGACGCCGCACACGCGAGTCTTCCAGCACACGCAACAGCTTGGCCTGGGTGCCGACGGGCATCTCGGCCAGTTCGTCCAGGAGCAGCGTTCCATGTTGCGCCAATTCAAAGCATCCGGCGCGACGTTCGAACGCGCCTGTGAACGCGCCCTTCTCGTGCCCGAAGAGTTCGCTTTCCATGAGCGATTCGGGCATGGCGGCGCAGTTCACAGCTACAAAGGGTCCGGAGCGGCGCGGGCTCAAGTGGTGGACAGCGCGCGCGACCAGTTCCTTTCCCGTCCCGCTTTCACCGTTGATCAGAACCGCCGCCTTGCTAGGCGCCACCTGGCGGACCAGCGAAAACACCTGCTGCATCGCGGGCGAGGCGCCGACCAGATCCACCAGCACACCTTTGTATTGGAGTTCGCGTTGCAGGCGCTCGGTTTCTTCCGCCAATCGGCTTTGCGCCGACGCGCGCTCCAGCAGAATGCGCAGAGCCGCCGGCTGAATCGGCTTCTCCAGGAACCAGAACGCGCCCAGATCGTGAATCGTGGCAATGGCGGTTTCGATGTTGCCGAAAGCTGTCAGCACGATCGCAGGTGGCATGTTGCCCGAAGCGCCGAGGCGCTTTAGCAGTTCAAAGCCATCCATGCGAGGCATCATCAGATCCGTCACTAAAACTTGCACGGACCCGTTGTTGACCTTATCCAAGGCATCCTGGCCGTCGGCAGCGGTTTCCGCCGCAAAACCCCAGGATGTGACCATACTGGCTAGTCCATTTCGCTGCGTTTCCTCATCGTCGACGATAAGCACCCGGGCCGAAGCTGGGCTAACCACGTTGTTCATCTCTGTCATTGTACTGCGTATCCCCGATGCTAGAATTCAGTTTACGGAGAACTCGTCTCAACGTTCTCCCGTGAGGGCACTTAGAGCCTGAAATGGCACACAACCGGCTGAGGAGATCGAATGAAGGGAAATGAAGGCGTCATCGCCGTCCTGAACGAAACGCTTAAGGCTGAACTCACTGCCATCAATCAATACTTCCTCCATGCGGAGATGTGCGAGAACTGGGGCTATGTGAAGCTCGCCTCGTATCTTCGCAAAGAGTCGATTGACGAGATGAAGCACGCCGAAGCGTTGATGGAAAGAATTTTATACCTGGATGGCATGCCCACCATGAACGAATTGTTTCCCCTGCGCATTGGCCGGAACGTCAAAGAGCAGATTCAGAACGATCTGGCGCTGGAGCTGGACGCCATTCCTCGCCTGAATCAGGGCATCGCGCTAGCAGTTCAGGTTGGCGATAACGGCACTCGGGAGCTCCTGACAAAGATCCTCACCGACGAAGAGCATCATGTCGATTACCTGGAAGCGCAGTTGCATATCATTCAGGAAATCGGCATCGACAATTACCTGGCGCAGCAGATCCACGGCGAAGGCCACTAGACTCAGTCGCCCCTATATCGGTGTCCAGGATGAAGCGCGCTTCTGCTTTCACCATCGTCGTTCTGGCGTTGTGGTCTGCGGCGAGCGCGCTTGCCCAGCCTTCCCAGCCTAATCTAATTATTGAGTTAGAACGACTCGCCAATACCGGCAGTGTGCTGATGATCGCAGCGCACCCGGACGATGAGCACACCGCCCTGCTGGCGTATTTGGCGCAAGGACGCAAGCTGCGAACCGGCTATCTGTCGCTTACCCGCGGCGAAGGCGGGCAGAACGTCATCGGACCGGAAAAAGGAGCGCTGCTCGGCGCGATTCGTACCCAGGAACTGCTTGCCGCCCGCCGCATTGATGGCGCCGAGCAGTTCTTCACCACCGCTGTCGATTTCGGCTTTTCCAAGACGGCTGAGGAATCCCTGCAAAAGTGGGATCGGTCTCGCGTGGTCGGTGACATCGTTAGAGTGCTTCGTGAGTTCCAGCCGGATGTCGTCCTGCTCCGCTTCTCCGGCACGCCGGCGGATGGTCACGGGCAGCATCAGGCATCCAACATCCTAGGCAGGGAAGCAATCGAGGCCGCTAAGGACCCGGCCCGTTATCCCGAGCAGGGTTTGAAGCCTTGGTCCGTGATGCGGGTTTTCACAATGCCTCGTGGAGCGGGAGCGTTCACGGTCGATACCGGAGCTTACAATCCATTGCTCGGGTATTCGTACACGGAACTGGCCGGCATTAGCCGCAGCCAGCATGAAAGCCAAGCCATGGGAGCGGCGCAGAATGTGGGTGCTGCTCGTACGAGCTTGCAACCCGTTGGCGAGGCGCCGTCTTCCGGAGATTTCATCGACGGCATCCCAACGGGGCCGGCCCGACTGGCGCCGCAGTTTGCTGCGTTGCTGACGAAGGCAATCGGCGCTTTTGACCCGCGTCGTCCGCATGAGGTTATCCCTACGTTGTTGCAGGCGCGCCGCGCACTCCGTAGTTTGGAGAGTGATCTTGCGGCGCGAAAGATTCGCGAACTCGATGAAATGGTGGCGCGCTGTGCGGGCATGATCCTGGAGGCTGCTGTGCAGCGCCCGCATGCCGTCGCCGGAGGGACAGTTCCCCTCCGCATTCAAGCCATTAACCGATCGCCAGTCGCGATCCGGCTCGATGGCGTCGATGTGCCGGGCCTGCCGGCGATTCCCGCCGCGGACCTGCCTGAGAACTCGCTGGTGCGGAAGCAGGTCGATTGGCGGGTGCAAACACCTGTGCCCACAGCGCGCTTCCGGTTGCTGGTCGGCGGGGAAGCTTTGGAGATTGCGAGGCCGCTGGTTTATCGATACGTGGACGACGTGCTCGGCGACCGCACGCAGCCCTTCGCGGTCACGCCTCCGGTGAGCGTCTCGTTTTCCGAGAGTGCGATTCTTTTTCCGAGTGTTGCTGCCAGGGAAGTGCCTGTCCGCGTTCAGGCGTATTCAGACGCCGTAGAGGGCACCGTCGCTTTGCAGCTGCCTGCGGGATGGCCGGCGCAACCCGCCCAGCGCTTCCGCATCGATAAGAATGGCGGCGCGGTTACGCTGCGCTTCCGAGTGACACCGCCACATCGCTTCACCGCGCCAAACATTCGCGCTGTGGCTACGGTACACGGCGTTGCCGTCGATCAATCGGTGGTTATCGTCCGTTATCCCCACATCCCCACGCAAACCGTCCTGCAGCCAGCGGTGGCGCGTTTCACCCGCGCCGACGTGAAGGTACTCGCGCGATCGGTGGGGTACATTCCCGGCGCAGGGGATGAGGTTCCGGCTGCGCTACGGCAGATTGGATGTGAGGTCAAGATCATCACTGCCGATGAACTCGCCTCGGGTTCGCTTGCCGGCTACGATGCGATTGTTACGGGCGTTCGCGCCTTCAACGTGCGGGAAGACCTTCGTGCGAATGTGGAACGGCTCAACGAATATGTGCGCAAGGGCGGCACGCTTGTGGTGCAGTACAACACGGCGGATGACGTTCTCGGCCAACTCGGACCGTACCGGTTCAAGGTGGGCCGGGGACGGGTTGCCGTAGAGGAGGCTCCGGTGCGGATCGTGGACGCAAGCAGTCCTGTGTTGCGCGGTCCGAACGCGATCTCCGCGGCCGACTTTGAGGGCTGGGTTCAAGAGCGCGGCTTGTACTTTCCGTCCGAGTGGGACTCGAAACTGCAGTCCGTGATTGCTTCCAATGATCCGGGCGAGAAGGAACTCGCGGGTGGGATACTGTACGCGAAGCATGGCGAAGGCGCGTACATCTACACATCGTACTCATGGTTCCGACAGCTTCCGGCGGGTGTGCCGGGAGCGTTTCGGATCTTCGCCAATCTGCTGAGCCAATGAGCGACATCGCGCCCGACGAGCCGCCTCCGTTTCTTCGCACCTGGGCCCGCGTGTACACGGCTGTGCTGTTGTATCTGGTAGTTGTCATCGCTCTCCTCTACGCTTTCACCACCGTGTTCAACCGATGAGAACCCTCGACTGGATTGTCCTCATTGCGTCGCTGGTGTTCGTTGTCGCTTACGGCATGTATCGCGGCCGCAACAGCGACACCACTGAGAAATATCTGCTCGCGGGCAAGAGCATGCCGTGGTATGCCATGGCGCTTTCCATCATGGCTACGCAGGCCAGCGCCATTACCTTCATCTCCACGACAGGCCAGGCGTATGTGGATGGCATGCGCTTCATTCAGTTCTATTTCGGCCTTCCCATTGCGATGGTGCTCATCTCGATGACAGCCGTGCCGATCTTTCATCGCGCCGGCGTTTACACGGCCTACGAGTATCTGGAGAAGCGATTCGACGCCAAGACTCGCACGTTGGTCAGCATCGTTTTTCTGATTTCGCGCGGCTTGGCCGTGGGCGTCGCGCTGTATGCTCCGGCGATTGTCCTGACCGTAATCTTCGGCTGGCCCGATCAATGGACCACTCTCATCATGGGTGTGATGGTGCTGATTTACACGGTGCAGGGCGGCATCGCCGCGGTCACGTGGACGGACTTCCAGCAGATGCTGATCATGATGGTCGGCTTGGTGGTTGCGCTGTTTATGGCGGTATGGCTGCTGCCCGCCGACGTTTCTTTTCTTGACGCTGTATCGCTTGCAGGCGCCGCCGGGCGCTTGAATGCGGTGGTGACTACGTTTGACTGGAACGATCGCTACAACATCTGGAGCGGCCTGCTCGCCGGGACGTTCTTGTATCTGGCGTATTTCGGCACGGACCAATCCCAGGTGCAGCGCTTCCTCACGGGCAAGTCGATTGCGCAGAGCCGGTTGAGTCTGTTGTTCAACGCGGTGGCGAAGCTTCCCATGCAGTTCGTAATTCTATTCACGGGAGCAATGGTGTTCGTGTTTTACACCTTCACCCCGCCGCCGGTCACGTTCAATGCCAAGGAACGCCAGGAAATGCAGCGTGAAGGTGACTTCGCCGCCTTCTCAGGGCAACACTCCGCCGCATGGGAGCAGCGCCGTCAGGCGGCGCGGTCCTACATGGCCAATCCGACCGAGGAAGCAGCGACGGCTTTCCGCGATGCCAACAATAACCTGCAGGCCACCCGCAGGAAGACGCAAAGCAACGATGCGAATTATGTGTTTCTGACCTTTGTCACGCAGCACCTGCCGGCAGGGTTCGTGGGGCTGGTGATGGCGGCAATCTTCGCCGCCGCCATGTCAACCATCTCCGCAGAAGTGAACTCGCTTGCCACGGTCAGCGTGATCGACGTGTACAAGCGCTACGTGCGACGCGGGGCCGATGACAAGCACTACCTCCGAGCCTCGCAAGCTTTCACTGCGTTCTGGTGCGGCTATGCCATCCTGACGGCGCGTTACGGCGCCGGTTTGGGGTCGCTGATCGAAGCGGTGAATCAGCTCGGATCGTTGTTCTATAGCTGCATGCTGGGCGTCTTCGTTCTCGCTTTCTATTTCCCTCGAGTTACAGCAAACGGCGCGTTCGTGGGCGTGCTGGTCGGCGAGGCGGCGATCTTTGCCACCAACTGGTTCACCGATGTGGCGTACCTGTGGTACAACGTCATCGGCGGAGTGGTCGTAATCGCGGTCGCCCTGATCGTCAGCGCGTTCGAAAAGCCGAAGATGCTGCCGGCGGATTGACTATTCCGGCAGCCCTTCTTTCGCCGACAAAACTACATCTGCAGCGAGCCCACCTCGACCGAACTGCGATGCCCCTCCACCACGACAATGCCCGACTCGGTCACATGGTGATATTGCGAGTCCTTCGCAAGATCGTAGCCGATGGCCGCGTTCTCCGGCACTCGAACGTTCTTATCCAGGATGACGCGCCGCAGCTTCGCATGCCGGCCGATATCGCAGTTGTCGAATATGATCGAGTCCTCTACAAGCGCACCCGTGTGCACACGCACGCCGCGTCCCAGGACCGACCGCTTCACCACGCCGCCCGATAGAATACTGCCGCCCGCTACGATGGAATCAATCGCCTGCCCGCGACGGCCCTCTTCGTCGAACGTGAATTTCGCCGGCGGGTCCGAGTAACTCGCGGTCCGCAGCGGCCAGCTCCGGTTGTATAGATTCAGAACTGGAGAGACCTGCCGCAGATCCATGCTGGCGTCGTAGTACGCGTCGATGGTTCCCACGTCGCGCCAGTAGACTTCGTGTCCCGGAGGATCGCCCTGAATTACGTTGGTCTGGAAATCATACGCGTACATGGGCGACTTACCGATTAGGTTAGGCAAAATGTCACGCCCGAAGTCATGCGAGCTGTTCTCGTTGGCCGCATCGGCGTACAGTTCGCGCAACAACGTTTGGGTGCTGAAGACGTAGTTGCCCATGGATGCGTAAACCTGCTCGGGATCGCCCGGCATCGTCGGCGCATCCGAGCGCTTCTCATGGAAGCCGACAATCGCGCCGTCCGCCGTGGTCTCGATCACGCCGAACTCGCTCGCAAACTGCTTCGCTACCGGGATCGCAGCCACGCTGACCTCGGCGCGTTTCTGCTCGTGAAACTCGATCATGGCCCGAATGTCCATGCGGTAGATATGATCGGCGCCGAAGATCACCACCACGTGCGGATCGGCCTGCTCAATTAGATTGATGTTCTGGTAAATAGCGTCAGCCGTACCGCGATACCACGTTTCCCCGGCCGAACGCATCTGCGCCGGGACAGGAATGATGAAGTGACTCTTCAGCAAACTGTTCGATTCCCAGCCGTCCCGCAAGTGCTGCAGCAGAGACTGGCTCTTGAACTGGATCAGGACATAGATCGAATAGATGCCTGAGTTAATAAGATTGCTGAGAACGAAGTCGACGATCCTATAGCGGCCGCCGAAGGGTACTGCCGGCTTCGCTCGTTCCTTCGTGAGCGGATAAAGGCGGGTTCCCTTCCCGCCGGCCAGTACGAACGCGAGCACCCGAAGTTGCATTTACGCCTCTCCGCTGGAGCAGTGATGAACAGCCGCCACCATTGTAACCACGCCCCGCGAAATGTCCACTGTTCACCGTGCGATATACGCGTCGGCTTCGATCTCCACCAGCATCTCAGGAGAGATTAATCGCCGCACTTCCACCATCGAAGTCGCTGGACGGATATTGCCGAACACCTCGCCGTGAGCGCGTCCGACTTCTTCCCAACGATCGATGTCGATCACGTAGATGCGCGTGCGAACCACATCCTGCAGGGAAGCGCCGGCCTTAATCAACGCCGTTTCGATGTTACGAAGCGTTCGCTGCGCCTGCCGGTAGGGATCGCCGATTCCAACAATGGTTCCGTTCTCATCGGTTGCGGTGGTACCGGAAACGTGAATATATGGACCCACCCGAACCGCCCGTGAATAGCCAACTACCGGCTCCCAAGCTGTGCCTGATGACACATTCAGGCGGCCTGTCTCCAATGCCATAGTTCAGTTATTGTCCTACGCCGTGATATCGTTTTCACCGTTGAACAAGTGGATTGTTGTCGCACTCTTGTGTCTGGCGAACATCATCGCCTATGTCGATCGCACCAATCTGTCGGTCGCATTAGCCTCAGCTGATTTCAAGACCTACTTCCAGCTCACCGATTCTCAGCGCGGTGATTTGAACTCCGCCTTCTTTTGGAGCTACGCATTCCTGCAGGTCCCGATCGGAGCGCTGGCTGACCGCTACGGGGTGAAGTATCCCCTCGCGATCAGCTTTCTCCTCTGGAGTCTCGTGTCGGCGTCGACAGGCTGGGCGACGAGCCTCTGGCAGTTGTTTGCTTTTCGCATTCTGCTGGGAGTCGGTGAAGCGATCATCACGCCCGGCAGCCTGCGCTGGATTCGCTTTCACGTAGACGAAAAACAGCGGGGACTCGCATTAGGCTTCTTCTTCGCCGGAGCCAAATTGGGTCCGGGCATCGGCGCCTTCACGGCCGTGTGGCTGCTCCGCGAATACGGCTGGCGGCTCATGTTCACGATCCTCGGACTCGGGTCCCTGGTGTGGCTGATCCCGTGGCTTTGGATTGTGAAGAACGACGACCGCAAGCTCGAGACCGAAGCTCTCGCGAAATCGACGGAGGCGGCGGTTTCCTTCGGTTCAGTTTTCAAGACACCGGCGATCTACGGCATCATCATCGGAACCTTTGCGTACAACTACTTCAATTACTTCTGCATGACCTGGATGCCCGCCTATTTCGTCGAGCACTGGAAGCTCAACATGAACGACATGGGCATCTATACCGCTTTCAGCTTCACCGGCATGGCGATCGTGGCTATCCTCGCGGGAACGGCAGGAGATCGTCTGATTGCGCGCGGATGGAATCCCATCAAGGTTCGCAAGGGCTTCACTATCGCGGGTCTGACGATCGCGTCCACTGAAGTGATCGGTGTTATGAGCGGATCGCGGGACGTGGCGCTTGCCTTTGCCGTCATTTCACTGGCGGGACTCGGCTTGACCACGGCCAATTACTGGGCGTTGACGCAATCGCTCATGCCGGGCGCGGCGATCGGTCGCATCGCGGGAGTTCAAAACTTCGCGTCGAACCTTTCCGGAATCGTTGCGCCGATCGTCACGGGTCGGCTCATCGCCATGACGGGAAGCTATGAAGCGCCCATGCAGGCAATCCTGGTGATCCTTGCTTCCGGCATTGCCGCGTATGTTTTCCTCGTCCGTCCCAAATACGCGCCGAAGGCCGAAAAGGCTGCGGCTTAAATCCAGATTTGCACCGTGAACGCTGAAACACGGGGCCGGCGGAGCATCTCTCACCTCACGTGCGAGGACTCGCCTTCCTTTTTCTCGCGGCGCCAACTTGGGCGTGTCCCGTGTGCAACACCGGGACTGGACAACAAGTACGTCAGTCCATCTTAAATAGCGACTTCGGCTTTCATGTTGCCGTCGCAGTTCTGCCGTTCCTGGTTTGCGGTGCTCTGATTCGCATTCTCACGTGGGGGAAACTGCCGTGAACCGGAATCCGTTAACCACTTCCGGCATGATCCTGGGTATCGGCATGGGTGGATTTCTGGACGGCATCGTAGCCCATCAGCTTCTCCAAATCCACAACATGCTTTCGAACCGAATCCCACCGAACACAGTGGTGAATCTCGAGATCAACATGTTTTGGGACGGTCTCTTCCATCTCCTCACGTGGATGGCGACGGCCCTCGGCCTTTATCTGCTGTTCCGCGCTGGAGGCAGATCGGATGTGCCGTGGTCAGGCAAGGTCCTGTTCGGGGCGATGCTCTTCGGCTGGGGTCTATTCAACGTCGTATAGGGCGCGATCGATCATCACCTGCTCCAGATTCATCATGTGGTTCAACGACTGGGTCAGTCGAGCTTTGATGTCGCATTCCTCGCCTCGGGAATCGTATTCATGCTTGTCGGCCGCAGAATGATGAGGAGGAGATCGTTTAACGGTGAGACCGAGGATAAACCGTCAAGAGTATAGTACTGATTGCATCTTCGTCCCGGTTGTCTTACCATGGTGCTGCACACTTATCTCGAATAGTCGCAGCAGGCATCTCAGCGGAGGTGCGTGCCGTCGTCGCATTCGCCGCAGGTGACAACAATGCCCTGGCGCGATCCAAAGACCGTCCCGCTGACACGTATCTCCGTCGTGTCGCAAGTGCCTTCGGAGTCAGGTGTTTATGCGATCCTCGACGGTGACGTGTACCTGCTGGTGGGCGAAGCTTGGAACCTGAAGGCGAGACTGCTGGAACTGATGAACGTGCTCCAGGATATCGGTGAATTCCAGGTGATCTACGAGCTTTGCGCCGAGGATCAACGGCTTGCGCGAAAAGACGAAATCGGAGCCGCCTTCCTTAGGGCCGCACCTCCAATGGAACTGCCCTCCCGCAACCTGCCCGGCATCACTT
>DASQDN010000691.1:0-15509 GCA_035634155.1 Bryobacteraceae bacterium
CGCGGGTGAGCAGATGGAGGACCGCGAAGACCACGATTCGAAAGAACGCTGGCTGTGGAAGACCTACGGCGAAGGTGTTCGCGATGCGCTGAAATCGCAGCCCGAGCGCAGATTCCGCGTGATTCATCGTTTCCATCAAACGGGCATGAATGACATTCTGCGCGAATGGCGTCAATTCAAAGAGGGGACGTTCGAGCTCAGCTTCAAGTACGCGATCGCGCACATGTACTCGATCCCTAACCCACAGTTCATTCAACCCGCGCTACCCAACCTGAACCCCAATCTTCGATCCTGGCTCACGGTTCGCAATGACGACATCTACAGCTTCCGCTGGGCCGACCCCGATTACGCGCGCGCCTTCATCCGCAACATCCCGGGGCCGGACAAGATCGCCGGTTTCTATATGGGTCCGGACGGCTTTAATTGGGTGCGCGACTTCCTGACCACCGAGCCCGGGCTTCATCGTCAGACCGTGATGCAGAAGCAATGGATGAGCTTCCTCCTCTGGGGACGCCTCAGCTACGAGCCGAATCTCAGCGATGTGCTGCTCCGTCAGATCGTCGCCCAACGTTTTCCCGAGGCGCCCTCCAGCAACCTGACAACAGCGTGGTCCGAAGCCTCAAAGGTTTTTCCGGAGATCACCCGCTTCGCGTGGGGTGACATTGACCTCAGGTGGTTCCCCGAAGCCTGCCTCAGCCATCCCCGCTACAAGGGCTTCTACACCGTACGACACTTCATCGAAGGGACCACCATGCCGGGCAGCGGCGTCGTCGACATTCTCACGTGGCGAGAACGTTCGCTCGGTGGACAGACCAACGAAGGGATTGCTCCCGTCCAACTGGCGCAATCGTTGAAGTCGCATGCTCAGAAAGCCCTCGCGGAACTGCCGGCGTTAAGAAAGACCGAAGGCGACAATGTCGAACTGCGCCTCACGCTTGGCGACATTGAAGCGATGGCGCACCTCGGCAACTATTACGGCGAGAAGATCCTGGGCGCAGCCGATCTGGCACTCTACGACAAAGTCGGCGACGCCCGTCAGAAAGCCTCCGCCATAGCGCACCTGGAAGCCGCGCGCACCCACTGGCAGAGTTATGCGGCCGTGTATTCCAAGCAGTACAAGCCCCAACTGCTCAATCGCGTTGGCTTCGTAGACATCCCCGCCCTCATTACAAAGGTCGAAGCCGATATCCAGATCGCGAAGGACTGGAAGCCGGGTACACTCGTCAAAGCTCAGCCGGACGACAAGCGCGGCGATACTCCCTTCAAACCATGACAGCTAATTCCATCTACGCCAGATAAGCGCTGCCGCGCCGAAGAAAGCAAGTCCGGCAGCGGCAATCCAGATATTGGTCGAGGCGGTGCCCCTTATCAGGACGGCATTCGAGGGCCTCCGTGGATCGACGTACACTCGAACCTCGACGCCGAGGGGATACGGCGCAATTACGCGCTCGGCCGATGCGCGATTCGGACTACCGGTGCGGCCGTGCTGCAATACCGAACTCCGATAGGTGACACCTTGCACCGTATACGCGTACTCGACTTGCGGGGTATACGTTTCTGACCCCTCGAATTCTCCCACAAGCACGAAAGATCGCAGCACGCGACCTCGCACTTCCGGCCACCGCTGGCTAGCCGAGCCCAATACGGCATTCCGGACAGCCAGGCCACAGAGCAGCACCCCGGCCCCACACGCCAGGAGCAACAGAATGCTCTGGAACCACATAAGTGCGGGTTACTTCGGGGTCGACACCGTAATATTGCGATACCGGATCACACCGCGATGGTCGCCCTGCAGAAAGAACGGGCCGGGCTCCGCTTCGTTGCTATCGAGAGCGCCGCCTGTCGGCCCCGGAATTTCGACATTGTCGTGATACACCTTGCCGTCGCGCAGCACAGTCACTCGCCGGCCCACGAACGTGACGTCGAACGAGGTCCACTTTCCCAATCCGAGTTCCGCGCCGGCCGGAGGTGGATAGTGACTGTAGATGGAGCCCATTTCGTGGTCGGGTCTCGCTCCACCTTCGGTGCCGATCTGAATCTCATACCGCCCGCGCAGATAAAATCCACTGTTTCCGTGATCTGGACAGTTCACCTCGAAATGCAGCTTGAAGTCCTGAAACTTGGCTGTTGATTTCAAGTTCGCCGCCGCTGGCCCCTTCTGGCCCTCCACCACCGGATTGTCGTTGACCAACTCCCCGTCGCGAGCCACCCACTTGTTGTTTTGCACGTTCCCGATCGGCTCCCATCCCGTCAGGTCCTTGCCATTGAACAACGCCACCGGAGCCGACCACGCCTTCGGCATCGGACGATCCAACTTCGGCGCGCGCACGCCGGCGAGCGTCGGCCCGTCAGCCTCTCCTCGCTTCTCAAGACCTTTGATCTTGTCCTTACCCGCGGATTCCAACTGCCACGAGAGCGCCGGTCCCTGGCCGGAAGACAAGGACAGGATCAGTTTGCCCGCCTCGAGCTTCGCGCCTTCAATCGGGCGCCATCGCCCGCCGCGAGGCTGGAACCGCCCCTCGATCTTGCCGTCTTTCTCAACGAGCTCCATCCATTGCGGATACGGGGCGCCCGTCGCAGGGGTGGCCACCATGTCCCAGCGACCAAGGAACAGCTTCGCATCCTGAGCGGCCACGGTCCAAGGCAGAAGCGCGGCAGCGGCGATAACAATCTGAAAGGTACGCACCCTATGACTTTACCGTGTCCGAGGGGCCCAAGACATCAAGCAAGGGCTCAATGAGCAGACCCTGCACATCGAACTTCCCGGACCGAAGATCATGCCCTGCGCCCGCGACCTCGCGAAACTCCACACGCCCAGCAAGAAGCTTTAGCGCCTCACGCATTTCATCCGGCAATCCGAAGGGATCGCGCGTGCCATGCACAAACAGCGCCGGCGTGCGAACATCCGGAAGATGCGCTGTCCGCAACTGGTCCCTCTTGGTAGGCGGATGCAGTGGATAAGAGAGCAACAGCAGCGCATCGGCCACGCTCGAATCCTCAGCCGCCAGCATGCTCGACATCCGCCCACCATACGAGTGCCCACCGAGCACAATCCGCCCTCGCGACAACGAGCGCAACGCGTCGACAGCTTCCCGCAAGCCCGCGCGATCCTCCGCGGCCGAACCCGGTAAAGGAGGCCCAGTAGGACGCTTTTGCCGGAACGGCATATCGATTCGCAGCACGACGAAGCCGGCCCCACACAGCGCATCCGCCACTGCCACCAGGATCTTCGCCTCACAATTTGCCCCTGCGCCATGTGCCAGCACCGCGCCCATGCCCAACTGCACGTCCGGTCGATGCAGGAACCCGCGAACTCCGCCTCGCTGGAACCTCTCAACCATGCACCGGCCGCTCATAGCGCCTCCGCAGGTATTCCAGATGTTCGGCTTCCCACGTCGACCACAACTCCCGATAGCTCATCGCGACAAGCGAAACACTCGAGCCCGCCACGTGGCGCGCCAGCGCCTCAGCGTCCTCCCTATGCTTTCCACATTCGTCCCACCGATGTGCGTTCAGCGGCTCCCAGTACACGTACAATATCCGCACCGCCGCCGCCCCATAGCGCGCGCGCAACCCGAAAGCATGCTTCACAAGCTGAGCCGCATCCACGAGTCCGTAGCAGGTCGGATCGACGCGCAATCGATCCAACTGGTCCGACCAGGCGCAATCTGTTCGTTTCAACCGTTCATAAAAGGGCGAAAATCGCATGGAGCGGAAGTTCGTCATCGATCCTAACGAAAAACGACGTGGTGTAACCCGCCAGGAACCGAACGCGTTGATAGCTAGCGCCGACGACGAGTGCGCGGCGCGCAGCTTTCGTCGCAGTTCGTGGCCCGCGCCTTCCGCCAAATCGGAAGCGATCTCCGCCAGCGGGAGACCCGGCATCACATTCTGGACCCACGAGGCGGCGTATCCGCGCTCATCCCATTGCGCCGACGGACAGTTCTCCCGAGCCCCATCGAACAGGACAGCGTAGGACAACCGCTTCAGATCTGAACGCACAGCCATCCCTGAGTTACCTGCAAGCATTCTCACGCGCTCTAATCGCGCACGCAATTCCGCCTCTGCATGGTAGCCTGAAGGATATACCCCGCCTGCCGTGCCCGGCGTGTGCGCGAGTGGGGTTCTCCACTGTTCTCGCCGGGGCGAAGGGTTTCCAAATGGCCGTATCAGGGATCAAAGACTCACTCAAGCAACGCGGCGTTCGACTCACCCGCCAGCGTCAGATCCTGCTCGATCTGATCGACAAGTCCGGTCAGCACTTGGATGCCGAGCGCCTGTACGTCATGGCGAAGGAGAAAGATCCTAAGCTGAACCGCGTCACCGTATATCGCACGTTGAAGATGCTGAAAGCCGGCGGTCTCGTAGACGAGTTGGACCTGCTCCACATCGGCGGCGACGGTCACTTCTACGAGACCCGCATGAAGCAGGAGCACGCCCACATCATCTGTCTTCGCTGCGGCAAGGTGGAAGAATTCTTCGGCGAGCCTCTGCAGAAGCTCCGCAAACAGATCGAACAGCACTTCGGCTTTGAGGTCCTGCTCGCGCGCACCGAAGTCGGCGGTTACTGCTCGCATTGCCAGGCCTTGAGGCAGCACGATCTGGAGGACGCGGCCGGCTCTCCTGCGGCCAAGGGCCGAGTTGCCCGCGGCTCCTGATGGCGGCGCCGCTGCATAATACTCCGGGCGGCATCATACCTCGTCCGGCGACTCTGGTCGTCATCAATCCGTCCGGCAATCGCAACCGGATGCCGATTGCCCAACTGCCGTTTACCATCGGTCGCCAATCGGATAATCACCTCGTCCTCCGCGATAACCGAGCCTCCCGCAATCACGCGCGTATCCTGGCCGATAACGGCGAATACTACATCGAGGATCTGCGAAGCAGCCACGGCGTATTCATCAACGGCGTCCGCGTTAACCGCCAGAAACTCTACGCCGCCGACCGCATCGAGTTCGGCTTCCCCGACTCCTACAGCCTCATCTTCACGTTCGACGATGACGAGATCCAGAAGCTGCTGGACCAGTTCTCTGCCCCAAAAACCGCGTCCGCCGGCGCGGGCAATCTGGCCAAGCTCCGAGCCCTCGTTGAAGTGGCACGCGCGCTGCAGAACTCGTTGTCTACCGACGACGTGCTCTCTGCGGTAGTGGATGCCGCACTCGCCATCACGGGCTTCGAACGCGGCTTCCTTCTGCTAAACGATCAGTCCGAGCTCCGCGTGCAGCTCGCCCGCGACCGCCACGGCAACCAGGTAAAGAAGGAGGAGATCGGAGCTCCACTCGAAAGCATCCAGAAAGCCCTCCACCAACGCCGCGAACTGCTGTCGATGACTTTCGACCCCAATACGGCCGACTTCACCAGCACCGTCAGCGATGATGACGACAGCCGCAGCGTGGTGGGCGTCCCCTTGGTCCGTGTCCGTGCCGGCTCCAACCAGGAGACCTGCATCATCACCTCGCGTAGCGACACCATCGGACTCATCTACCTGGACTCGCGCCAGACTGCCGTCGATCTTTCCTCCGGCAATCGCGAACTGCTCCAAACGCTCGCCCTGGAGGCGTCCACCATCCTCGAGAATGCGCGCCTCCTCGAAGAAGAACGCATCAAGCACCGCATGGAAGAAGAGCTTTCCATCGCGCGCGAAATCCAGACCAGCCTTCTGCCCCGCAAACTCCCATCCGAAGGCTGGTTCCGCGTCGCCGGATCGAGCATCCCTTCGCACGAGGTCGGCGGCGACTGCTTCGACGTGCGCCAGATCTCGTCCGGCGTTTGGTCGCTGGTGGTCACCGATGTATCCGGCAAAGGCGTCAGTTCGGCGCTGCTAGCCGCGCTGCTGCAAGGCAGCTTCCTTCTCGCCTCAGACCAGGAGCTCGACATTCAGCAGATGATGAGCCGCATCAACCTGTTCCTGAATGAGCGCACCGAGGGCGAGAAGTATGCCACCGTGTTCTATTGCACTGTCAATCGCGAAGGGCTGGTGCGCTGGGCCAATGCCGGGCACTGCACACCCCTCCTGGTCCGCGCCAGCGGCGAAATCGAGACGCTCGAAACCACGGGCATGCCGCTAGGAATGCTGGACGAGGCCACCTACGAAGTACGCTCGGTGCAACTCCATCCGTTGGACAAGATCGTGGCCTACAGCGACGGCTTATCCGACGCCGAGAATGCACACGGGAAGTTCTTCGAAGCCTCGCGTATGATGGAGATCATCCGAGCCCACGCGCGGGATAGCGCGTCCGATCTGCTGGGCGCCTTGATGCGCGCTGTGGAAACCTTTACGGGTGGAGCCATGCAGCACGACGACATCACTGCCGTGGTTGTGGAGTACCGACCTTGATCAATCCTGCGACGCCGGAGCAGCTTGCAGAATCTCTGGCGCAATGCTCCGCCGCCGGACGGACCATCCAGCTCCATGGCGCAAACACAAAGGCCTCCATGGCCGGTCCGGTGGAGCCGGGTGACGAAACCATCTCCACATCCCTCATGACGCGCGTCCTGCAGTATGAGCCTGCCGATCTCACCATCAGTGTCGAAGCCGGCATGCGCTGGGCAGACCTCACCGACTTGCTCGCAAAAAACCGCCAAATGATTCCGCTGGATCCGCCGTTCGGCGATCAAGCCACTGTCGGAGGAGTCCTCGCGGCCAACACCAGCGGCCCACGTCGCCGCCTTTTCGGCACTGCGCGCGACGTGGTCATTGGCATGAAGTTCGCAACCCTTGAAGGCAAGCTCGTGCAGACCGGCGGAATGGTAGTTAAGAACGTTGCCGGGCTCGACATGGCCAAGCTGATGATCGGCTCGTTCGGAACCTTGGCCGCGATCGCCGTTGCCAACTTCAAACTTGCGCCGTCGCCGATTGCCACAAGGACCTTCATCCTTTCGCACCCGGACCTGAAGTCCGCCATGGCCACGCGCGACCGAATCCTGCAAGGAGTCCTGCAGCCTGCCGCGCTCGACGTGGTGAACCCGCAGGCCGCGCAACGCCTCGGACTCACTGGACATTGCGTCCTGATCCAAACCGGCGGTAGCGAGTCGGTGATGCAGCGCTATACCCGCGAGCTTGCCGGCGCCGAAGTGCGCGACGACAACTCGCTTTGGGATCGCGTCCGTGAGTTCACGCCCTACTGGCTGCGCGATCACCCCAACGGCGCCGTAATCCGCCGATCCACGACCCTGCAAGGCGTCTCCGACGCAATCGCGAGCGCATCGGGACCAGCGTTAGCCCGCGCCGGAAACGGCGTCGTATACGTCTATCAAGAAGACGCCGCCGACGCCGGGCTCGATGGGAGCAGCAAAGGCGCGGTGGAGTTCGCCCCCGAAGCCGCCAAGCGATCTTTAGACCTTTGGCCGCGCCCGGGCAGCGATTTCCCGGTGATGCAGAAAGTGAAGCAGTTGTTCGATCCCAAGCTTTTGTTGAATCGAGGTAGGTTGTATGGCCGCATCTGATCTCCACCGTGTCATAGATGCCCCCCGGCAGGTCGATCTCGACCGGTGCGTGCACTGCGGCCTATGCCTGAACAACTGCCCCACTTACCGCGAGCTCGGCGTCGAGATGGATTCTCCGCGGGGCCGTGTGTACCAGATGGTGCAGGTCGCCACCGGACAAGCCGAAATCAATCCGGCATACATACAACATCTCGACCTGTGCCTCGCTTGCCGAGCCTGTGAAACCGCATGCCCGTCCGGCGTACAGTACGGCCGCCTGATTGAAGCGGCGCGCTCGGAGATCGAAGCGAAGGTCGACCGCCCCTGGCATGTCCGCGCCACCCGCCATCTGGTCTTCGAAGGACTCCTTCCCTCGCCGACAGCGTTGCGAATCGTGGGCGCCGGCCTTTACCTTTACCAGAAATCCGGCCTGCAAACGCTAGTCCGAGCCACGGGTCTGCTCAATCTCTTCGGCAAACTCGGCCGCGTCGAGAAGCTGTCTCCCAGCGCCGAGATGCCGTCGTTCTTTCGCTACTACGGCAAGGTTCTCCCCGCCGAAGGCACAGCCAAACACAAAGTGGCAGTGCTCGGCGGGTGCATGGCAAACATCTTCTTTGCGCGGTTGAACGAAGCCACCGTTCGGGTTCTCCAAAAGAACGGCTGCGAAGTACACGTCCCAGGTGATCAAACCTGCTGCGGCGCCTTGCACGTGCACTCCGGCTTGCGGAAACCAGCACGCGAACTCGCCAAACAAAACATCGACGCGCTGCTGGCCGGCAACTACGACGCCATCATCACCAATGCTGCGGGGTGTGGATCGACCTTGAAGGAATATCACGAACTCCTCGAAGACGATCCCAAGTACGCCACCCGCGCGCACGAGTTCGTATCCAAGCTGAAAGACGTCACCGAGTTCCTCGCCAGCATCGAACTCAATCCGAACATGCGGCCGCTAAACTACACAGTCACCTACCAGGACTCGTGCCACTTGGCGCATGGTCAGAAAATCAAAGCCGCGCCGCGAGTGCTGCTCCGCGCCGTACCGGGTCTCACCTTTAAGGAAATGCCGCAATCGGATCTATGCTGCGGCAGCGCCGGTATCTACAACATCGTGCAGAACGACATGTCGATGGCCATCCTCGAAACCAAGATGCGCTACGTCAACCTGGTAAAGCCGGACGTCATCGCAACCGCGAACCCAGGATGCATGCTGCAACTCCAGGCCGGCGCGAAGATGCACGGCCAGGGTCAGCCTGTGAAACACGTTGTCGAGATTCTCGACGAGGCTTACAGCACGCCGCGCGGCAACTGACCAGACCGCATCGTCTCGCATTGATCCACGCTGAACGGCGGCTGAAACAGTGCCGCGTCTTCGTGGAAACAGCGAAATAGCCGCGAAATGTAGCGCATCCGCTGCTGCAGGTCTGCCCAGTTCTCCGCCCCCACTCCGCCAATTCCCGCCGTCTCGAATTGGGCCAGCAGCGGCTCGCGTTCCATCCCCTCAAAGCACGCCGGCGCCGGCGCATCCAAATCATCGCCCAACCGCAATCGCCGATCTCCAGGAAGCTTGAGTGTCATGAACCCCTGGCTCACAATCTCGCAAACAAGATCCTTCAACAGATTCTTGAACAGCCACAGCGGCGCCGTCATCGCGCCTTCGATCTCCGGCTGCAGACGCCGCTGCTCGTGCAAACCGCATTCGATGTTCGCGATCACCATCCAGCGAGCCCGCTCGTTTGCGCTGGACGCCTCCGCCGCCAACCGGTAGTGCTCGAATGCATCGCGCAACAACGGCTGCGAGGGCACATAACTGGAGTCGTCCAACCATCGCGCGAACACCTCGCCGATCTCCTCGAAGACCTTCAAGTTGCCCTTCGCCACCGACGCGCTCGCCCGCTCCACGGCATCGAACGGCGTATGCACATGCTTCACTATCCACCCCGCCGGGGTCTGCGGATCAAGCACACCCATGCGCAGCACTGCGCGCCACAGCCGCGGGGTCCGGGGACTCAGATGCTCAATCAGATCCTCGCCGCGGATCGTACACCCTGCCTGCCGCGAAGCCCAAGTCGCAAACGCACACCAGTTCGCCCCAGGTCCCACACGCTGCGCAAACGTAGCCGACAGCCTGTGATAACACTCGGTGATGCGAAGATTGCGAATGAGAGGATTCTCAATCGTGCAGATGGAGCGAACCTCTTCAACCATGCCCTATCTAGACTACTTGAAGGACCAAACACTTCAAGTAATGGGTCTCGGGCGCCGTCAGCAGAATCGGATGATCCTGCGCCTGCGACCGCCGCTCCAGCACCCGCAGCGTCTTCCCCGACTCAAGCGACGCCTGCGCCAATACATCCAGCAGCATCGCTTCGCTGAAGTGATGCGAGCACGAGCACGTCACCAGCACGCCCCCGGAATCCAGTAGCCGTAGAGCGCGCTGATTGATCTCCTTGTACCCACGAGCCGCGCCTTCCACAGCCTGCCGCGACTTTGTAAACGCGGGCGGATCTAACACAACCAAATCAAACTTGCGCTTCGTCGCCGCGTAGCCCGTCAGCAGATCGAATACATCGGCTTCGCGAAACGACACATTGCCCAACGCATTCAAATCCCGATTCGCTTCCGCCGTTCGCACCGCATGTTCGGAGCTGTCGACTCCTTCCACATGCTCGCAACTACGAGCCAGGTGCAGCGCAAATCCACCTGTCGAAGTGAAGCAATCGAGTGCAGTTCCGCGCCCGTACCGCGCTGCCGCGACGTAGTTCTCCCGCTGGTCCAGATACACCCCGGTCTTCTGCCCATGCACAAGATCCGCGTGCAACTTCAGTCCATTCACCGTCACGTCGACACGCCCCGGAACCTCGCCCGACACCACCTTCGTCTCCACCGGCAGATCCTCACGCGTCCGCACCGCCACGTCATTGCGAGCGATGATTCCCTTGGGCGCGAGAAGCTCTTCCAAACACCTCACGATGTCCGGCTGCAACCGGTCCATCCCCTGATTCAGCGTCTGGATCACCAGGTAATCGCCGTAGCGATCCACAATCAGCGCCGGCAGCAGATCGCCTTCGGTATACACCACCCGGTAAGCATCCGAGCCGTGCACAACGCGCTCACGCAACGCTAGCGCATCGCCTAAACGCCGCCGCAAAAACGCGGAATCAATCTCTTCAACACGACGGGAAAGGAAACGGAGGGTGATCTGCGAAGTGGAACTGTAGTGGGCGGTACCGAGAACTCGGTTGCGGAAATCGGCGACCTGGACCGCTTCGCCGGCCTGCGCATCCCCGCGATCTACAACGTCGCTCGCGAAAATCCAGGGATGGCCGGAGGCGACGCGGTCCGTCGCCTTCCGATTGATCTTGACGATCGCCATTAGACGGCGGCCAGCCGTCCACGCAGCGCAGCCAGCGCCGCAACACGCTCTTCGGTCGGCGGGTGCGTCGAGAACAACTTCATGAACGCCGACCCGCTGAAGGGCTTAATGATGAACATGTGAGCGGTAGCCGGCGAAGCGTCCATAGGGATACGATGCGACCAGCTTTCCAGCTTCTGCAAGCCGCTGATGAGTCCATCGGGCGTCCCGCAATACTCGGCAGCGGTAGCGTCCGCCGCAAACTCCCGCGTCCGGGAGATCGCCATCTGAATCAACATCGCCGCGATCGGCGCCAGTATCATCATGAACAACGCGCCCACCGGGCTTACGCCTTCGTCATCGTCGCTGTTGCGCGGCCCCATGAACATCGCCATCCGAGCGACAAAGGTAATGGCCGCTCCGACCGTAGCCGCAATCGAACTCGTCAGAATATCCCGATTCTTGATGTGCCCAAGCTCATGGGCGAGGACGCCCTCCACTTCACGGTCATTCATCAGGTCTAGCAAACCCGCCGTAAACGCAACAGACGAGTGGCTCGGGTTGCGGCCCGTCGCAAACGCGTTCGGCGATTGATCCGGAATCACCCACAGGCGCGGAACCGGTATATTCATCCGCCGGCATAACTCCTGCACCATCGGGTTGATCCGCTTGTAGACGTGGGTGTTCTCCGCGGCGGTCACAGGCTGCGCCCGGTACATCGTCAGCGCGATCTTCTCCGAGAAGAAGTAGCTGAAAAAGTTCATGCCGATGGCGAGCACAAAGCCCATGACGAGACCGTTGGATCCGCCAAGAAATTGCCCTAAGAGTAATAGCAAGCCGCTGAGTCCGCCCAGCAGCGCCGCCGTTCTCAAGCCATTTGCTTTCATCTGTACCAATTCTCCCAAATGCGGACGGGCGACCTCATCGGGCCGCCCGCCTCACGACTATTGGATGTCCTTCAAGGATTAGTTGTTGCCGATTTCAACCTTGATGCTGCGCGGTTTCGCCAGCTCCTTCTTCGGCAGAACGATACTGAGAACGCCGTTCTTGTAATCGGCGCGAACGTGCTCGGTGTCCACCGTGTCGGGCAGCGTGAAGGTGCGGGCGAAGGTCCCATAGCTGCGCTCGATGCGGTGATACGCCTTGCTGTCTTCGCGCTTTTCGAACTTGCGTTCGCCTTTGACCGTCAGCGTGTGATTCTCCAGCCGGATGTCCACGTCCTTCAGGTCTACCTCAGGCGCGTCCATCTTCACGATCAGCTCGTTCTCCGTTTCCAGGATATCGACAGCCGGAGTCCACGGTCGGGAGCTCGGCTCGGTGAGAAAGCGCGACAGCGTCTCCTGCATCTGGCGAATACCAGGCATGTCGTCGACATCCCCAAAAGGTCCATATTTCAGAAGAGTCATCTTGAGTTTTGCCTCCGTATGTGATCCTGATATAAATATAAAACCTGCGTTCAACGATGTCAAGTATATTTTAGTGGTTGATTGTGCTGCTCACCGCCTCAGCCCAGCTCTCCCCCTCCTTCAGCACTCGATCCGGTTTCACCCCAACTCCCTCCCACGTCACCGTACTCCACGGAAGCGTCGGTGCTCCCGTCGAAACCGATACATACACGTCCGCATTCACCACGTACCACGAGTTCATATGCGCCGCCCCAGCCGACCGCTGCCCCAGAACCACAGCCCTCCTCTGCGACTGGAGCGCAAACGCGAGCGCCTCGGCCGCCGACCCCGTCTTTCCGTTCACCAGCAGAAACAATGGCTTAGAGTAAATCGGCCGCGTCAGCCAGGAGACCGTTCGGGACTGATCCACCACACCCGAGCGATTCCGGAACTCCAGCAGGAGCCGATTCGGCGGTAGGAACAGGCTCTCGATCACCGGGCCGATATCACTCCCGCCACCTCCGTTGTCCCGCAGATCCAGAACCAGCGCCTTCGTAAAGGCGACAAAATCCAGCGCCGCAAACAGGGTGGTGAGGCTTGCGCGGGATATATTGATCTCAGAAAGCTTGATGTACCCGATATTTCCGTCCACCACCCTCACTTCCCGAAACCCGTAGTTTCCCTCACGAGCCGACGCTCCGTAATAGAACGGATCCTCACCGGCACCCTCTTTCTTAGCGGCCGCCCCGGCCGCTTCGGCGAGTTGGTCCCGAACCACCGCTGGGTCATGCCGGACATAAAGATGGCCGTCCTTGCTGACCTCCTGCAAGCGCTTCGTAGCCGCTTCCGCGAATTCTGTCCACGTCTTCGACCCCGAAAATCGACCTGCCCGATAATCTTCGAGCAGCGCTTCCGCAATCTGCCGTCCGCGGTCTTCAAAGACGTAGTGAGTTCGTATGAGATCCGCGATCTTCGTCACGGCCAAATCGAGAGAAGGAAGGGGCTCCGCGGTCAACAAGACCGAGCAGCCGGCCAGAACAAGCACCGTACGCGCAATAGGCATACAGCGTGAACGCTGATGGATGTTGGAGGTTAGCTACACACCGGATGAAGGAGAAGTTGAAGGAAGAACGTTATAGCCCGCGTTTTAACTCGATCGTGCCATTTACCGAACGAAGAATCATCGGCCGTCCGCCGCCGCCGCCGATGCGACCGACCACTTCCTGATCTGTCACCAGACCTTTAGCCGCAAAGTCGGTGACGATCTTGCCGTTCTTCGTGGCGGCCTGGACCGCCGCATTCGCCGACGAAGGAAGCACCAGCCGGATTCCGCCGTTCACCGTCGATAGCTCCGGGGCCTTCGACCAGAAAGGCTTCAACAGCGACGCAGTAATCGATCCATTCACGGTCTTGGCCTGCACGGTCCCCGTTGTCGAAACCCGAACCTGCCCATTGACGGTGTACGCCTGCACATCGCTCTTGAGCGACTGCGCTTCCACCCCACCGTTCACGGTGCTCCCGAGGAAATGCACTCCCTCCGGTACACGAACGACAAAATTCACCCGAGCCCCAGGCCCGCTGTCGCCCAACGGACGGCAAACCTTTTCACCCGGAAAGACAGTGCAGACCGTAACTCCGTTCTCATGCCGCATCAACTGCACCTGCACGGAACCCGGCGAAGCGCCGCCTTCCACCTGCGCCTCTACCTCCACCTCGCCCGAAGTGGACGGCACGGCGCGAACGTCGCCATTGATTCCGCGAATTTCTACCTGCGACCCACGCGCAATCGCGCCACGCCAGTGGTAATCCTGAGCGCCGTTCACCGCCAGGAAAGCGAACAAGATAGGAAGCACGAGCGACTCCTCAGGCCGGCTGACTCGCGGTCTCCGGCGCGACCGGATTGTTGATCCAGCCGTCTACGATCTCGATGATCCGGTTCCCATACTCGGCATTCTTCTCCGAGTGCGTGACCTGCACAATGGTGACGCCTTCATCGTTCAATTTCTTAAACGTCTCCATGATTTCTTTTGCCTGGCTCGAATGCAGGTTACCCGTCGGCTCGTCGGCAAGCAGCAGCTTGGGATTCGCAATCAGCGCCCGTGCGATTCCAACTAATTGCTGCTGGCCCCCGGAAAGCTGATTTGGGAACAGATCCTTTTTCGCCACCATCTGGAATCGGTCCAACATCGAGCACACCACACTTTGCCGGTCCTGCTTTCGCAGGTTTCGGTACGACAATGGCAATTCGAGATTCTCGTACACCGTCATGTCGTCCAGCAGATGGTAGCTCTGGAAAACAAAACCAATATTCCGCTTCTGCAACTCGGAACGTTCGCTTTTCCCAAGCTTATGCACCGGCTGCCCAAGGAACCAATACTCGCCCGTCCATGCGCTGTCATGCATCCCCAGCACGTGCAGCAGTGTCGACTTGCCGGCGCCCGACGGCCCCATGATCGACACAAACTCGCCCTCTTTGATGTCGACGTTGATGCGTCGAAGCACAAAGGTACGCGTCGGACCGTGCTGAAAGGACTTCTCGACATTGCGCAAGGAAATCATGCAGAGATTCGCTCCTCTTCCACAATACGCCCATCGAACAGATGAATCGAGCGCTCGGCATAACGCGCATACCGCGGGTCGTGAGTAACCATACAGATCGTGGCGCCCGCACGATGCAGGTCACGCAGCAGTTCCATCACTGCCTCACCATTGGCCGAGTCCAGGTTTCCCGTAGGCTCGTCCGCCAGCAGGATGGTCGGATCGCCGGCTAAAGCGCGAGCCACGGCGACGCGCTGCTGCTGACCGCCCGAGAGTTGCGAAGGATAATGCTTCACACGATGAGACATACCTACACGCTCCAGCGCATGATGCACCTTTTGCTTGCGCTCGGAAGAGGGCATGCCGCGATACGTTAACGGCAGCTCGACGTTTTCATAAACCGTCAGGTCGCCGATCAGGTTGAAGGCCTGGAAGATGAACCCGATCTCGCGATTGCGGATCCGCGCACGCTCAGACATCTTCAAGTCGTGAACCGGCCGGCCGTTCAAAACGAACTTGCCATCGGTGGGCGTGTCGAGCAGGCCCAAAATCGCCAGCAGGGTCGACTTGCCGCATCCCGAAGGACCGGAGATGGACACGTATTCCCCGCGTCTCAGTTCCAGGTGAATGCCCGCCAGCGCATGGGTCTCCACCTCATCGGTGACGAACACCTTCGTCACACCTTCCATCTGCAGCAACGTATCGTTTGCGCTCATCTAACGACTTCTCCTATTCCAGGTTGGAGGCGGATCCGATTATGTCCATCCATCGCGGACATGTCCGACAGAATTACCCTGTCTCCTACT
>DASQDN010000692.1:0-6519 GCA_035634155.1 Bryobacteraceae bacterium
GGCATTGCCAAGCGTTAACCATGTGTAGAAGAACGGCCCGGGGATGCGCTCAATGCCGGTCCAAAGCGCCGGAATCGCGAGTACGCCATAACGCTTCTGCACCAGCACGCCCGCGAGCAAGCCAAAGAGTCCTAGATACAGGCCTTTCGCAAGGCAGAACAGAATCCAGACCAGCGTCCCCTGAAAATGGCCAAGGCCGCCATGCTGGGCCATGACGAACTCTATCCAATAATTGACACCCGCCCAGAACGTGACGCCCGTCACGTAGCCGAGGAAGAAGCGATGCTTGGGAATCCACTCGCGACTTAACGCATAGAGCAGCGGAGCGATCGCCACCGGCGCCAAAAAGGCGAAGTCGAAACGCGGGTGCACTGAAAACAGCAGCACACCGCTGAGCAGCGCGAGCGCGTAGTTCAGGAGCACGACGCGTTGGCTGTGGCCTCACCGGCTACCAGGTCGGCCATGTAGGAACTGCGGACAAACGGTCCGCTGAATACCATCTTCATGCCTGCGGCCATGCCGGCGACGCGATACCGCTCGAACTTCTCCGGCGTCACGAACTCGGCCACCTTCAGATTGCGTCGCGTCGGCTGCAGATACTGGCCGATTGTTGCCACGTCAACCCGATGAGCAACCAGATGGTGCAGCAACTCATTCACTTCGGCCTCGTTTTCTCCGAGCCCGACCATCAAGCCCGACTTCGTCAGCGCGTCCGGACGGTAGCGTTTGGCAAAGGCGAGCACATTGAGAGACTGCTGGTAATTGGCCTGTGGCCGCACGCGAGCATACAGGCGTGACACCGTCTCCATGTTGTGGTTATATACATGCGGGCCGGCATCCAGCACACGGGTGACCGCATCCATGTCACCGCAGAAATCGGGGGTCAGCACCTCTACCCGCGCCTCGGGCAGCGCCTGCCGCACTGCGCGCACGGTTTGAGCCCAGTGCTCCGACCCGCCGTCGGGAAGCTCATCGCGGTTGACGCTGGTGATCACGACGTACTTCAGCTTCATCGCCTGCGCCTGACGCGCGACGTTGTCGGGTTCGTTGGGGTCGGTGATGAAATCGCGCTTGGCGGGAGAGCCCTTGGGGACCGAACAGAACCCGCAACCCCGTGTGCACAGGTTGCCAAGGATCATGAACGTCGCGGCGCCGCGATGAAAGCACTCGTGGATGTTCGGGCATCGCGCCGACTCGCACACGGTATGCAGATTCAACCGGCGCAGGTCGTGCTTGAGTTCAGTGACGCTTTGGAAGTGAGTACGGCTCTTGCGGAGCCACTCGGGCAGCCGCGGCTGCGGGCGGTCGATCTGGACCAGATCCATCTACTAGTATTTTTTCACGAACGGCTTCATGCCCACAGCTTCCAACTCGGTCTTCATCCGGCCGAGGTGGTCGATGTCGTTTGCGGGGCCTACCAGTACGCGGAACGTGTTGCTATCCGGCCCCGGCGCGACAAAGGCCCGGAAGCCGCGCTTGGCGAGGACTTCGGCGAGGGCATCGGCCTGCGGCTTGGCCACGGAGACTACCTGCAGGTAGGTCTGGCCGGCTTGCGGCTGAGTTGCGCTGACGGCCGGAATTTCGATGGGCTTCGGCGCGGCAGGAGCAGCGGCGGCAGGAGTCGGCGTGGGCGTTTCCGGCTGAGCCGTGCTCGCGGCGGGCTGATTTGCGGGAGGCTCGGCAGCGGCCGTGGTTGTCGTCTGCTGGTCCGAGATCACAACCGGACCCTGCTGCTGCGGACGCGCTGTCGGAATTGCGCTCGGAGCATTTGCGCGGTCGTAGGTCTCGGTACGACGGCCGGCATCGACGGGCGCGGAATTCCGGCCCACAATGTAGCCCATCGTGAAGAAGACCCCAAGCAGAACGACCACGATGAAGAACACGCTCAGCAGTTGCTTGTTGCCTAAAACCAGTTCAAACTCACTGGCTTCCGATGCGGCGGCTTCGTTGCGAGGCATGGTTGCGGAACTCATTTTCTATCCTATCGAACCCAAAGGAAACTAGCACGAGTATAGCGTGAGCGCCATAACAAACCCATGCGCACGAAACCCTATTTTTGCCGCTCTGGAACTTAGGTTCTAAGGACAAACACGGTGTTCTTGCTGAGCCGCAAGTACTATGTCCAGCCGAGCGGACACGGCGGCGAGCTTGACTTAGCTTCCTCGCTCGGAATACTCTCATGTCTCCTGATGGACCCGACGACCGGCATTCTGGAGCAGGACAACTTCCAGTGGCAGCTTCTGCAGGGAGAAGATGCGACAACGCTCCTCGAAGATTTCGACGGATTTCTCCCTGAGTTTTGGGATCGGTTTGACCACTCGCACCTCGAGATCCGGAAGTCGGTGCTGTCTTTTTACGAAGACTATGTCCTGATTATCGTTAAACAGACTACGGATCCGATGCGCATGGCAGCCGCGCTGTACGCCCCCGGCGATGTACGGCCGCTCGGCTTGGGGTACGCGCCAGTGGCCGAGGTGAATCGCCTTGCTCCGCTCAGACTGGACGAGAACACAGCCGGTGACTATGCACTCTTCTGGATGTGGTTTGCGGCTCGGGGCATCGCGGTTCCGCTTGCGCCGTTGGAAATCAAAAGCGCTCCGAGCTATTTCGAAGTCAGCGGCTCTGCCGAGTGCGACGGGACGCCCGCGACGTTCCGCTTGCAGATCGATCGCGCCGGTAAAGTGACTGCCGGCGCGGAGTTTTCCCAGCCGCTCGATTCTAAACTGCCGTACGTACAACCTGCGCTCGAACCGCTGCTTCGCGTTCGGTCGGCTCTCGGAGTCCGACGCTGGCTTAAGCCCGACTCCGAAGAACTTCGCGGTGTATTGAAGTCCATTGACGCATGGGGCGAACTCGAAGGAGTCATTCACCTGGTGCGCCGCGCTGAGGGCCTAGCCTTTTACGAACCTTATCGTCTATACGAACTGCTGCAGCGCGATCCCGAGCATGGATTCCGTAGATCTCATATTCTGTGCGACCGGACGACGTCGAAGCTGAAGCTCCTGGATGGCACATCGCCGAACATTCACGAGATTAACAACGAGCTCGGTGAAAGCCGGTCGGGTGCGGTTTTTGCGAATGAGAAGGAAGCCGAGGAGTATCTTCGATTCTTCTGTTGGGCCGTGTGGGGAGCCGACGGTCCTTTTTGCAACATAAGGCGCTTCCGTGAAGTGGCGTGGACGGAAGCGCCCGAAGGGGCAAAACAAGTAGCGGCCGAGATTAATGACCCCTCCCATTGGGGTTACAACGGATTTGAGAACAATTATTATTCTTTTCGTTCTCTGCTTTGCTACTCCAACGCGATCTTCAAAACGGAGTTTCGGCTCGACGTCTCCGGGATGCTCGAGATGTTGAGCGACAGCCCGCTCTTGCCAGCCCTCCCCATCATGAGAGCAACCGAAGCCGAGGGCCCCAGAATCGGACGAATCGATGCGGTGGACGTGCCCGAGCAGCGCTACCGGCAATGCAGGTTCAGAGGACTACCAGCCGAGTCGAGGCTCACCTGGCGCGATGTGACCGGTTTACAGGCTTGCCAAATAATCCGTGATTTCGATGCCTTTCTGCCCGAGTTCTACGACTATTTCAATCATGACGACCTGGAAGTTCGTGTTGCGAAGCTGAGTTTCTATCGACACTATGAACTAACGCTTGTGCGCGAACGCAGCGGTCGCCGGTCCGCGGTACTCGCCCTGTACACTCCAGGAGATGTTCGTCCGCTGGACGGAACTTCCGCATCGACAGAGGCAGTCAATCAAATCGAGTCAGTCAATCTGAACGAGGCAGTCGCAGCGGATTACCTATGGTTCCAATTAGCCTTCTGCCGCCATGCTCCCGACCCGTGCTTGCCGTTTGAAGTCTCGTCAGACTCGGGCAAATATCTACGGATCGAAGCGCGTGACCGGATTCAGCCGTTCCAGGTGGAAGTTGTTTCTACGGCCAACGGGTATGAGTTTCAGGTCGAATGCGCCGCGCTGAGCGAGGGTACATTGCGCGCCTTTCGCGCGCGACTCACGCCGAACGGTGCGGTGCGCTTCGACACGGAACGTCCTAGCATTGCCGAAGTAACGATAGAACATCAGATCGCGGCCGCCCTCCCGATCGCGATGCCGCTGGTGAGGATACCGCCTCTCTCCGCTTCCGTGGAATGGGAACGGCCAGGGGACGCCGACAAAGAAAAGCTCGATGATTCGCTCCGTGAAAATGCGGTCGTCGTCGAGAATGAACTGATCATCAGAGCTGCTAAAGGGCTCACCTGGCTGCAGCCTTTCCGCCTGTACCAGGTACTCGAGCGCAACGAATCGGGTGGGTTCAGAAGAGCATACGTTGCGTTTGATTCCGAACGAGGGGACCTCCGAGGTATCGTTGGCGCCGCCACAAATTTCGACGCCATCGTAGCGAAAGCCCGTTCCAATCGCGCGGACTGCTGGCTGAGGGATAGGGCAACCGCCGAAGAGTTCCTGGACTTTTGGTGTTGGGCCCAACAACACGACGCATTTCCGATACGAGTCTTGCCCGACCGCGAAGGAACACAAGAACCCGCTAACCAGGAGGACTCGCCGCTCGCACCGCCTTTCCACTTTCAAAAAATCGTTCAGCACGGCCAGGGTCATTACCGCATCGATTTCACGGTAGAGGAAGACGGAAAGGTCAACGTGACCAGGCGTGCACCGCATCCAGAGCCGCACTCGGTAGAGCCCCTTCCTTCCTATACCGGTCTGTTGTTCGAGGATCGTTGCTTCCCAACCGGTGAGATCAGAAGAAATGGGCCCGGTGTCTACCATGACGTTGCTTGCGGAGATCTGCTTGCGGTCCGTGATCCGTTTAACGCCCGAGCCTTGCGAGAGTTGCTGGTGAGGCGCAGCGGAGAAGCGAATACCCCGGTTTTCGAGCTAGCCGACAAATGGATCGACGGGCAGTTCCAGTTTCCGAACATGCCCGGATGGCGCCTGGTCTTCCGCAACGTTGAGTTCAAAGGCCGCGTGGATCTGCGAAGTGTGCAGGGCATTTGCGGCCTCGAGTTCTATAATTGCAAGTTCCGGGAAGATCTCAATGCTTCGGGCGTGCACGTCGACAGGAATCTTATCTTCTATCGATGCGTCTTCGGGGACAAAGAAAGGTTGGTAGAGGCCCGTTTCGATGGAGCCCGGATCGGCGGCGATTGGATTCTCCGGCGATGCCTGGTAACAAAGGGACTATTCGCTTCCGACATGCGCGTTTCCGGCAACGCCTTGCTGGGCGGCCTGCGAGTACAGGCCAACGTCAAGCCATTCTCCGAACGATTGCTCGAACAGTCATCGACGTGGGACTCGGTATCGATTCGCTGGTATTGCGACAGATTCAAGAAGCGAACGGGCCGGGCGATCCTCGTCAGCACGGCCCTGCAAATGAAGAGTACGCATATCGAGGGCCGGTTAGAACTAGGCGCGCTGTTGGAGGAAGCAACCAAGGACGTTGCGAACTGGACCTATTGGCCTCGCATTGCACTGCTGGCCGGCAGTGTTCTCTGCGACTCCTTGAGCGTTCGAGGATCCTCGACTTGGGGTGGTTTAGTCGTACTCGGAGAATTAAACCTCATGAGTGCGACCTTCGGCGGCAATCTGCTGGCCGTCAATCAGAGTTTTAAGTCCACATCGGAACGCAATGAGTTAGGGATTCAATGGCGTTTCCCGGTGAAGGATCTTCGCACCAGACTTATTGTCCGCGACGGGATGACCCTCCACGGCGCGCGGCTGGACTCCAGCTTCGATCCCGGAGCAGCCTACATCGGAGCCGGACTTAATCTTACCCTTGCCTCCATTAAAGGAGGGTTCTTTTCCCGCTCGGCACAACCTGAATCACCGACTTCCATCGGCGACGTGCTGAGGTTGCAGATCGGCGCGGGCGCCGATCGATATTCCCTCGTCCTGTCGGCCGCGCAGTGCGAGACCATCGAAATCGACGGCGCCGTGTTTACAGGCGGCATCGTCGCAAACACCGGAACCTTCGGCCGTCTCTTCATCGATTCTTTGGCCGCGATAATTACCGAAGCGGGCAAGGCCAATAACCCGGTTCTTCAACTGCTGCCGACCAAGCTGGAGTCGATAACCCTCTCATCGGTGACCATCAGGGGGTCGGTGCGTCTTGAAGCAATTCAGGTGAATGCGATCGGATCGAGTCCGGGCTACTATGCCCGACCGGAAGGAACTGGATCGCTGGTCATTCAACAGTGTGAAATCGGGGGAGATCTAATAGTCGGGGCCGATGGAGCCTATGCGCGCGCCTATCAATCACTTGGGCATTTTGGCGCCAAAGTATCCTCCAGGGCTTTCGAAGTAAACCACGCGGCGGAGGATGCAAGGTATCAGTCTTACATTCCAGGTGAAATCGACCTTCGCGGGACCACTTTGGGGGGCAGCCTGAACCTGACCCATGTCGCCGTCGGAGAACGCATTCGGTTGAGCGATATGACCATTCAGGGTGACGTGCGCCTAAGCCGCTATGCGGCGAAGGATCATCCCTACTTTCGAACCAGTTGCACCG
>DASQDN010000693.1:0-30894 GCA_035634155.1 Bryobacteraceae bacterium
GTAGTGTGTCCCATTTGGGTCTTGCGGTCTTCCTTGCTGACCCCCTGCTTGTCGAGCAGGACGCTATTCGTGCGCCTCGAATCGTAAAGTACGGTGCCTTTAGGAATACGACACGCACGACACACACGATCCCATTCCGTATCGAGTCGATCTGCATCGTACCGTTCACCGCCAACGTGAAAGAACCATTCACAATCGGGATACTCACGCTTGGTCCGCTCTTCCCATTCCTTTAGGAGCGGCAACAAGCGGGGGATTATGGCGACGATCTTCGACTTCTTTGTTTTGGTACGGACCTTGTGATTCTCAACTAGGATACGTGGTGCAGCGTCGTCCAACAACACATTCGCACGTTTGATCCATCGTGCTTCTTTCGGTCGTAACCCGGTGTATACCAGCGTCATGAAGATCGCCCGGACCGAATTCAGATGGAGATGCGATCTCTCTCAAGGTACTGATTTAATGAGATAGAAGATAGATATATCTAATGTTGACAACTAGATACGTCTACCAGTCGACTTGTAAGTCACAGTTAGCAAAGGCGTTTTTTGCTGATGTGTTCTCATTCGTAATCAGCAGGTCGCCGGTTCAATCCCGGCGGGTGGCTCCACTTTAACCGATCTCATTCTTCAGCCAGATAGCGAGGGCGCCCCGAGCTAGCCGAGGCGCCTCCGCAAAAGCAAACTAGAATCGGAACCGGGCCTGCAGCACTCCGTCCCGTGGACCGAACGCTGTGGACCCTGTATTAATCCGACCAAAGCCAGCCGTCGTCACACCGTTGGCGCCTACTGTTCGCGTCGCTCGCGCGTTCCCCGAGTCGGGATCATTCAAGTACACACGATTGAACGCATTGAAGAACATGGCCGAGACCTCGAAGTCCACACTTTCCCGGATCCGGAAGGAGCGGCCGAGGCTGAACTGCTCGCTTGGACGACGGAAGCTTCGGTAATCGTTGTAATAGGCGGCCGACGTTCCCCACTGGCCGGGCGCGGGCTCGGACCACGCGTCGGGATTCAGCACGAATTCCTGGCTCGGATCGAAGCAGTGACAGTTCAAATCCTTCAGGAAAAGCGGCTGACCAGGAACCCGATTGGCCACCGTGGATCGCAATAGGTGCTGGCTCAGATTGTTCTGCGCCGTTGGAACTGCGATCGGCAGCCCGCTCTGATAGCGCAGGACAGCGCCGATCGACCACCCGCCGGTCGCAAATCGCAGCCAGCGATTCGTGCCCGCGGCCGGCGTCTGGTAATCGATCGTAGTCACAAACACAAACGGGATCGACTGCGGCGAGATCGTCTTTTGATTGCGCCGATTGAAGACGTCATTGATGGTGCCGCCGTCCGCGCCAAGCGCGAGTTCTTTCTGCCAGGTGAAGCCCGCCGTCGCCGTCAGCCCGTGCGAGTATCGCTTGGTCGCCTTCAACTGCAACGAGTCGTACCAGCTATTCCCCAGCGGCGACCACCGCACCGGAATGTTGCCGAACTGCGGAAACGGCCGGAGACTCTGCACCAGGTTTTGCGTCAGCGGGAAGCCCGGATAAGGCGCACGGAAGCCGCGCGCTTGCACGTTCGGCGAGCCAAGCTGCGCGGTCAACAGCGAGCGGTCGGCTGCACTATTCAGATCAAGTCCCGCCTGCTGCAGACGCTCCGGTGTGATGGCGTTTAGATCATTTAAATTCGTCGATTGCAGCCACACTCCGCGATTGCCGATGTAGCTCGCTTCCACCAGCAGGTCCTTCGTCAGCTCACGCTGCACGCTGAAGCTCCATTGATTAATGCGAGGCGGACGGCCGCCATTCGGATCGAGCCAGTAGGTGGGGGAGTTGATCTGACCGGGCAGCGGCCGGATACCGGGGTCGAGCGACACGGCATAAAGCTCCTCCATCCGATACGGCATGCCGCCGCGAAGCGTGAAGGCCGCTTCTCCATTTGCCGGCCGATTGAACGCAAGTTGATTGAAGCCCACGCCCACGATCGGCACATTGCTCATGTATCCGAAGTTTGCGGTCTGGCCGTACGATAAGCCCCATCCGCCGCGAATTACAGTCTTATCGTCCAATTGGAACGCGAAGCCTAAGCGAGGCTGGAACGCGTACTTATAAGTGTTGCCAAACTGGCAGTCGCAACGGCCCGGTCCGTATCCCGCATACGCAAAGCCCCCGAGCAGATTGCCCGCCGAGGGATTGCGGACGTTCGGGTCAAACGCGCCGATGCGGTCCCATAGCTCGCGCAGCGCGCCCTGATAGTCGTAGCGCACGCCATACTCCAGCGTGAGCCTGCGATTAATCTTCCAGCTATCCTGCGCGAACAATCCCCACGACAGCTTCAGAAATTGCGGATCCTGCGGCGTGGAAACCGTGCCGCTGTCCACCATTCCCAGCAGAAAGCTCGCATAGGGATATCCAACCGACCCACCACTCAGGCTGGGATTGGAAGGGAGATATGTCTGGTTGTTGCTGAAGCTCAGAATGCCTTGGCTTCCTCGAACATTGCGGTCCGTCATCGCATCTTTTCGCCACTCGCCGCCGAACTTCACGGTGTGATTGCTGCGAACCCAAGTGAGGTTCGTGACCGCGCTCGGCTTTTGCGTGTTGTACAGATTCGCGTTCACCGGACCCATGTTCAACATCCCGCCAAGCGATCCGGTCAACCCGGTGATCCGCGGAAATCCGGTGGCGTACGTGCCGCTGAAGTCAGTCGGCGCGCCGCCATAAAAGCCGAGTTCGCTCAACGCGTCAAACGCGAGCACTTCATTTAGCGCAGGATCGGGATTGAAGTTCTTGATGAATCCCACACCGATGTTCCAGATCAGAGTCGGAGTGAAGCTCTGGTAGTAGTTGAGCCGGATCGTCGGCTGGTCGCCGCGCCCGCGACGTACGGCCGTCAACGGCGCCGGAAGATCGTCCGGCTGAGTCCACCCGTTGCTCTTCTTATGCGAGTAATAGAATGCGAGCTTAGCGTTGTCGTTGAGACTGTGATCAATCTTGGTGTTGTATAGATTCGCGCCTGTTGGCCGGCTGAAGTTCTGAAGCCAGTTGTTGATCTGACCAGCGCGGCTTGGCGCGGGAATCAAAGCTTGAATCTTCGCAGCAACCGGATCGATTCGATTCGGGGGAATGATGTTGCCCGGGAATGGATCGCGCACGATCAAGCCGTTCACTTCGCGGCTGGTGTTCGGATCGTAAATCGTGTTCTCCAGGATCGGCCGGCCCAGCGGATCCGTCCCCAAGTTGCGACCCGTAAGGATCGCGCTGAAGTCGCCGCGACGAAACGCTTCGGTCGGCACTGTTTGATACGTGCCTGCTTGCACCGACGTGCCAGGCGCCGACTCCCAATTGAAAAAGAAGAACGTTCGATTGTGGCCGTCATACACCTTCGGAATCACCACCGGACCGCCAAGCGTGAAGCCATAGTTATTACTGCGGGTGCGCGCACGAACATTACTGAACGGCTGACTCGCATTCAGGAACTCATTGCGCAGATATTCGAACGCGGAGCCGTGGAGTTGATTCGTGCCCGAGCGCGCAGTGAAGTTGATCAGACCGCCGCCCACCTGCCCGTACTCCGCCGCGAAGTTGCTCGTTTGCAGCGTCACTTCCTGCAGCGCCTCCACTCCCGGATTGATGTGGCTCGCATTCGGCTGCTGGGTGTTGGTTGATTCCTGCCCTTCGATGCGCACGCTGTATGTATCGTTCGGCAGGCCGTTCACGCGGATGCTGTTGTTGGTTCCCGACGCGACAATGGTCGCTCCAGGCATTGTGTTCAGAAAGGCGTATGGACTGCGGAGGCCGCCCGCGCTTCCCCGCCCGTTCCCGCCATACAGCGGCAGATTCAAGATGCGATCGTACGAAAGTGTGTGACTCTGCTCGCCGCTTTCCGTCTTCAAGAGCGGAGCATCGGCCGTCACCAGAACTGACTCGGTTGTGGAACTGACCTGTAGCGTCACATCGATGCGCGCCGTCACTGCCACCTGCACCCGGATGCCCTGCTGAATGAACTTGCCAAAACCTGGCGAGGCGACTTCCAACTTATACAGGCCGGCCGGCACCTGGGCCAGCGTGTAGTTGCCGGTCTCCGTACTCACGGTTTCAAACCGGGCGCCGGTTTCCGTGTTGATGGCGGCAATCGCGGCATTGGGCACGACTGCCGCGCCGGGATCGCTGATCGTGCCGGTGATCGTGCCGCGGTCGCTTTGACCGAATGCGGCGGTGATTGCGAGAAGAAGGCTCGCGCACAGCGCAGCCTGTCGAACGGAGGCAAGAGCGCGAAAGCGCTCCGTAGATCGAAACATGGAATCTCCCCCTAAGCAGCGCTTCGTCGTGCTAACAAAAATCGGTTAGCCGATCGATGCCTGAAGGAGATCATACATCCTGATTCGCCCAAACTCAACCGTTCAAGGCGCCCTCGGGGCATAACGTCCGATCGGGGGTATCATACTTGCTGGGGCTCTGTTATGACCACCTTCCGACCCGTCGCGTCGCTGTTGATCGCGCTGCTAGTAGTGGCGGGCCTCAGCTTTGCCGGATGGCAGATCGTCAGCAGCCGCGATTCTCACGAATGCGCTGCCTGCCAAAGACCAGTTCATCGCGAGTCGAAAACGGTGGCGCTCGACCGAGGCAAGCGCGTTCAGTTTTGTTGCCCTTCTTGCGCGATGTCGCAGCGCAAACAAACGCAAAGCCCGATCGAGATCCTCAGCCTCACGAACTTCGAAGATGGCAAGCCGATGAAACCCGCCGGAGCCTTCCTGGTCCGCGGCAGCGACATGTCATCCTGCGCGCATCGCGCTTCCCTGCTGGCGCCGGACAAGCACCCCGCCGAAGCGCACTTCGATCGCTGCTCACCAAGCCTGCTCGCGTTTGCCACGCGGGTTGCCGCCGCACGATTCGCGCGGCAGCATGGCGGTGAAGTGGTACCTTACGATGCGGTCCTCAGCACGGCTCGGTAGCGAGCCTCTACTTCCTCGCTGTTCATTGCTGCTTCTCCTGAATCGCACGGACATAGTCCAGTTGCTTCCAGCGATTCAAACGCCGCCACAGTGCGTCGTACTCCCCATTCGGCATGCGTTGCTTGAGTTGGAACGTAAACACCCTGCGATCGGCATACGCGCCGCGCGCACGCTCGAACGTCGTAATCGATAGATCGAACGGACCCGACGAACTCACATTTTCGATGTCGCTCACCCGCCATGTACGAGCCTCGCCCTTCTCCGCCGAATCAAACACAATGCGATCGGCAGCGACGCGCAGCACTCCTTCCGGCCCTCCGAACCGCTGGCGAAGCTTGGCCGGCGCACTCCACAGCACCTCCGCCGGAGCATCGCCGAGCGCCGCCACTAACCGCTGATCTAACCGATCCTTCAACTCCGAGTACAGCGGCCCGAACGTGCTCTCGCCCTGCGCCTCCAATCGATACTCGCGATCTGCCCCGAGCCTCCATGGCCGATCCGCATACGTCAACACACGAAGCTCTGTCGGGCTGATCCAAAGCTGCTGAATGTCATCCCACGCCAGTGTCCACTGATGCTCTGCCTTTCCCCCCGTCTCCTGGAAGCTGAGTCCTTTCTCCGAGGCGACCAGGCTGCCGACGCCGCGGCCACGCCAATGATCGTGCCGCACATCGACGCGAACTTCCGCCGCCTGCGCCGCAGCCATCGCGACAACTAAACCAACGGCGATTGCTGCTTCTTTAGCTCGAAATGCCATTTCCAAACCTCGTAGATCGCCGGGTAAACCACCAACTCCATCACGAAAGATGTAAACACGCCGCCAATCACCGGAGCGCCGATCCGCTTCATCACATCCGCGCCCGTGCCGGTGGCCCACATGATCGGCACCAGCCCGATAAACGTCGTAGCCACAGTCATGAACTTCGGGCGGATGCGTTTCACCGCGCCGTGCATGATCGCCTCGCGAAGCTCCTTCAGATTGCGGAGTCGCCCGGCCTTCTTAGCATCCTCATACGCCAAATCGAGATACAGCAGCATGAACACGCCCGTCTCGGCATCTACGCCGAGCAGCGCGATCAGCCCGACCCACACTCCGATGCTCATGTTGTAGTCGAGCAGATAGAGAAACCAGATCGCCCCCACCGCCGAAAACGGAACCGCCAGCAGAACGATAAACGTCTTGGTGACCGACTTTGTATTCAGATACAGCAGCATCAGGATGAGGAACAGGGTGATCGGAATGACGAGCGTGAGCTTTTCCCGCACTCGCTCCATCGCCTCATACTGACCGCTCCACGAGATCGAGTATCCCGTCGGCAACTGGATCTGCTCGCGGACAACCTTCTTGGCCTCCTCGACGTAGCTCCCCACATCCCGTCCCGACACGTCGACATAGATGTAGCCCGCAAGCATCGCATCTTCGTCGCGAATCATTGCCGGCCCTTGCACGAACTCCAGTTGAGCAAGCTGCGACACGGGGATGTGTTGACCCGCGGCCGTCGGCACCAGCACGCGACCGAGAGCATCCACACTGTTGCGGAAATCGCGCATATAGCGAACGTTCACCGGATAGCGCTCGCGACCCTCCACCGTAGTAGTGACATTGTCCCCGCCGACGGCGTTCATCACCACCATCTGCACGTCGTCCATGCTGAGCCCATAGCGAGCCAGCTCTTCGCGATTCCACTTGAAGTCAAGGAAATATCCGCCGCCCGTGCGCTCGGCAAACACGCTGCGAGTCCCCGGAACGGCCGGCAGCACGCGCTCCACCTGACGACCGATCTCCTCGATCTTCGCCACATCGGCCCCGAACACCTTGATACCGACCGGCGTCCGTATGCCCGTCGTCAGCATGTCAATCCGCGCCTTGATCGGCATGGTCCACGCATTCGAAACACCGGGCAGGCGCAGCGCCTGGTTCATCTCTTCGACCAGATCGTCCTGCAGCATGTGGTCCGGCGCCATGCGCCGCAGCGCAGGATGAAGGAACTCGGGAGCCCAGCCGGTCCACCACGTCTCGCGCTTGCGCCATTGATTGTGCGGCTTCAGGATGATGACTGTCTCAAACATCGACAGCGGCGCCGGATCGGTCGACGTCTCCGCCCGACCAGCCTTCCCCATCACGGACTGCACCTCGGGAAAGCTCTTGATGATCCGATCCTGCACCTGCATCAACTGCGCCGCTTCTGCAATCGAAATCCCGGGTAGTGTCGACGGCATAAACAGTAGCGAGCCCTCGTTCAACGGCGGCATAAACTCGGACCCGAGCCGGTTGAACACGGGAATCGTGACCAGCACGATGATGACCGCGCCTGCAATCACCACCCACTTCCAGCGCAGCGACCAAGCGCACACCGGCTCATAAAGCCGCACGAGCACGCGGCTGATCGGATGGCGATCCTCGGAATGAATCTTCCCCACCAGCACCGCATTCGCCACGCGAGCGAGCCACTGCGGCCGGAAGTTGAACGTCTTCACATGCGTGAACAGTAACCGGATCGCGGGATCGAGCGTGATTGTCAGAAACGCCGCGGCGACCATCGATAGATTCTTCGTATACGCGAGCGGCTTGAACAACCGCCCTTCCTGCGCCTCCAACGTAAGAATCGGAAGGAACGAAACCGCAATCACAAGCAAGCTGTAAAAGCTCGGTCCGCCGACCTCCTTCACCGCATCGATCACAACCCGGTGGTAATCGCCGATACGCCCGTTCTTCTCCCACTCCTCCAGCTTCTTGTGCGTCTGCTCCACCACCACGATGGCCGCGTCCACCAGCTCTCCGATCGCGATCGCGATCCCGCCCAGCGACATGATGTTCGCGGTCAGCCCCATCGCTTTCATCGGAATGAACGCAATGATAGTAGCGATCGGCAGCGTAATCAATGGAATCAAAGCGCTGGGAAGATGCCACAGAAAGATGAGGATGATGAGACCGACGACAATGAGTTCCTCAACAAGCGTGTCCTTCAAAGTCTCAATCGATTGCTCAATCAGATCGGAACGATCGTACGCCGCGACAAGCTTCACACCCGGCGGCAGTCCGGGTTCGATCTCCTGCAGTTTCTGCTTAACGCGCTCAATCACCTGCAAGGCGTTCTCGCCTTGACGCATCACAATGATGCCAGACACCACTTCGCCCTCACCGTTCCAATCCGCCGCGCCGCGCCGCAGATCGGGGCCAAGCGCAACATTGCCGATTTCGCTGATGCGCACCGGAACCCCGCTGGCATTGGTCCCCACCACGATCTGCGCGATATCTTCCACCGACTTCACGTAGCCGCGGCCGCGAATCATGTACTCGGTTCCTGCGAATTCCACCAAGCGTCCGCCGACATCGTTGTTGCCCTGTCGCACAGCCTCAATCACCTTGGTGATCGGGATGTTGTACGCCTGCAGCTTCACAGGGTCCACCTGGACCTGATACTGCTGAACGAATCCGCCGATCGGCGCGACCTCAGCCACGCCCTCCACGCCTTGCAGGTGATAGCGCAGATACCAATCCTGAATGGAACGCAGGTCCGCCAGACTTCGCTTACCGGTCGTATCGATCAGCGCATATTGATAAACCCAGCCGATGCCGGTCGCATCCGGCCCGATTTCGGTGCGAACACCTTGCGGTAACCGAGGCTGCACCGCCGAAAGATATTCAAGCGTTCGCGACCGCGCCCAGTAAATATCCGTGCCTTCTTCGAAGATGATGTAGACGTACGAATAACCAAAGTCCGAAAAGCCGCGCACCGTCTTCACCTTCGGCGCAGCAAGCATGGAGGTGACGATCGGATACGTCACCTGATCCTCCACGATGTCCGGACTTCGATCCCACCGCGAATAGACGATCACCTGCGTATCGCTAAGATCGGGAATCGCATCCAGCGGCACGTTGTGCATCGACCAGATGCCCGCCGCCGTCAGCACGCCGATGAACAGGAGAACGATAAACCGATTCGCGGCTGAGAACTCGATGATCCGGTCAATCATGCGAATTCCCGCCGGCAGCCGATTGAAGCTGGCTTTCAGAATCCACCAGGAACGTACCCGACGTCACGATGCGCTCGCCGGCTTGCAAGCCTTCAAGGATCTCCACGCGATCGCCGAACTGCTTGCCGATGCGCACGCGCCTGGGCTCCAGATGGCCGTTCCCGCGATCCACGTACACCGTCTGTCGCAGCCCCGAGTTCAACACCGCATTCACCGGCACAACCATACGAGATGAAGCGCCTGAGAACAGCTCCACATTCACGAACATGTCGGGCTTCAACAGCAGCTTCGCGTTCCCCAGATCGAGCCGCACCTGCAGCGTCCGAGTTTCGGCATTCATCTGCGGTTGGATGTACGACACCTTCGCGGCAAAGCGCTGGCCCGGATACGCCGTGGCCGTAACCATCGCCTGCTGACCGACACGCACCGCCCCCGCTTCATGCTCGTAAACATCGGCCATCACCCACACACGACTCAGATCCACGATCGTGTACAACTCAGTCTCCGGCGTGATGCGCTGATTCGGAAGCGCGTTCTTCGCGATGATGTACCCGGACATCGGCGAATGCAGCGTCACGTTCTTTAACGGCTTGCCCGTCTGCTCAATCTGCTGGACCTGCGCATCGCTCAAATCCCAAAGCTGCAGCCGCCGCCGGGCCGCGTCCACCAATCCATCGCTATCCTGACGCAGCGTTGCAATCGAACTATTGCTAAGGATGCCCTTGCTCTTCAACGCAAGCAGATACTCCTGCTGCGTGGCGAGCATCTCCGGGCTATACAACGTCAACAGCGGCTGGCCCTTCTGCACCAACCTGCCCACGAAGTCGACGTGAACCTTCTCGATCCAGCCCTCGACCTTGGTTTGTACGCGCGCCACGCGCGTCTCATCCGCCAACACCCGGCCATTCGCGCGAATGGACCCGCCGGCCGAGTCCTGCTCCACAACGCCATACTTCACGCCGACCAACTGCTGTCGCTCCGGCGCAATGCGAATCGTTCCCGGAGGCATGGCCGCAGGATCCACCGACGGGGTAGGAGCAACCGCGGCAGCCGGAGCGGCAGGCTCCGCATCCGGCACAAGCTTCATGCCGCAGATGCCGCAATCGCCCGGCTTATCCGACCGGACATTTGGATGCATCGGGCAGTGATAACCCTTCGGCTTCTTAACGGCCGGCGCGTCTGAGTGCGCTTGCTCACGCTCACTAAGCCACCGTTGGTATCCGGCGCCGCCCACAAATGCCCCCGCGACCAGCAGCGCCACCAGCACCATAACCAACGGCTTCGATTTCATACCAGCAGCCTCTTGCCGGTCATCTCTTCCAGCCGGATCATGGCCAGCAACTGATTCTGCAGTTGCTCCACGTAATTGATCTCGTACTCGACGATCGTGATGTAGTTCGTCAGCACGGTAAGAAAGTCGACCTTCCCTGCTTCATATGAAAACAGCGACGACTCCAGCGTGAGGCTCGCCTGCGGGATCACCGTCTCGCGATACAGCGTCGCGAGCCGCGCCGCCGCTTCGGCCATCGTGAAGTCATTACGGATCTGGTAAGACAGCGATTGTTCGGTCGCCTGCAGCGCTGCTCGGCCCTGCTGTACGGCCGTGGCTTGCTCGGTCACCGCCGCGCGCCGCTTGCTGAGCCACAACGGAACCTTGATATCGGCGCGGAACATATACATGGGCGGCATGCTGCCCATGCTGTAATACCCGCCGTTCAACGTCACGTCCGGCATGTATTCCTTGCGAGCTTGATTCACCGCCAGCTCCGACCGCTGAATCATCTTCTCGTCGCGGCGCACCATCGGCGAGTTCGATCGTGCCGCCGCCACCAACTCCTCCACCGTGGCCGCAAGCGCAACCGGAGCGAGGTCCATCGGCCGCCCCACCGGCGCGTTCGGCGCACGATACAGCAAGCTGTTGATCTCCGCCTCACGAGCCCTCTTCTCCTGCTCGAGCGGAATGCGCCGCGTTTCCAGCAGTGAGATCTGCGTCTGCGCTTTCAGCACATCCTGCTGCTCGGCCTTTCCAACCGAGTACCGCGCTTCGGAAATCTTCAGAAACTTGCGCAACAGCTCCAGGTTGCGATCCACAATGTCGGTCGCCGCATACGCGAAGGCCAGCCGGTAGTAAGCCTGCTTCACTCGCGAGATCACATTTAACTGCGTCTGCTGATACGCCTCAAACTCCACCTCGGCTTCTTTCGCCGCAATAACGCCCGCGAGTTTGCGCTTGCCCGGATACGGTATTTCCTGGCTCACCATCACGCCGATGTTGGCCACCGGCTCGCGCCCCAACCCTGCGCCGGGCCACGGAGCACCGCTCGAGTTCCAGCCCGGTGAGATCATCGGATCGGGCAGCGCGCTCGCTTGCGCCGGACGTTGACGAGCTGCTTCATACCGCTTCTGCGCCGCAAGCACCTCTGGATTCCGATCAAGCGCTTCGTTCAAAAGCGCGTCCAGCGGCGCCCGTTCCTGGGCGGCGACATGGACCGCCGCTAGCAGCACCAGACTCAACATGGACACGAAAGGATTCACTCACCTGCACAAACTGCACCCCGGGTACCAATCGCGTAACCCGCTGAATCACCGAGCGTTGATTGGAACCCGCACTCGCCGAACGCGGAGGGATTGCCCGATCCTGGTCAACGGTTGGAGAATTTCGGGCGCCCCCTCGCTCGTAACCGAATGATTTCCCGTTGCGCGGGAGTGGCCCTCCATGTGCCACTCAGGGCAGCGAATGCGCCGCATTGCCATCGTCCTTCTCGCCATCACGCTCGCGCCGGCGCTTTGGGCCGTCGAAGGCATCCCCGATTGGTCGCGCACTCTCGACGAAGTCCTTCGCCGCGCTGAGGCCGAAGCCGCCTCCACCAAACCGCTCGCGCCTCCGCAGCCCTCTGCAACCCAAGCTCTGCATCCAGCTATAGAGGGCTTTCTCAGCTACTACCAAGGCGCCGGTGCCAAAACTTGGAACCACGGAGTCGAACGCCTGCAGCGGCATCGAGTCATGTTCGCGGCCGCGTTTCGAGAGCAACGCGTACCCGAAGAACTCCTATGGCTGGGCCTGGTGGAAAGCGGCTATCGAGCCGCCGCACGATCCCCGAAAGACGCTGTCGGCGTATGGCAGTTCATCCCCGAAACCGCGCGCCGCTTTGGCCTCATCGTGAATCGCAAGCGGGATGAGCGTACGGACACACCCAAAGCGACACGAGCCGCCGCGCGCTATCTCCGATTCCTTTACGACACCTTCGGCGATTGGAATCTCGCGCTCGCCGCATACAATGCCGGAGAAGGGCGAGTGCGGGACGCGATCGCGCGATCCCAGTCCCGAGACTTCTGGACAATCGCCGCACGGGGATTCCTTCCTCGCGAAACGACGGCGTATGTACCCGCCGTACTCGCGGCGCAAGCACTAGGCGAAGGCAAGGCCACACCGCCGTCCGAACGCCGGACTGTGGAAGCCACATTCTCACTCTCGGAATGATCGATGCGCGTATCATGCAAACAATGACCTTTGACGCGCCCGCCAGAAGGTGGAAAGCGCTTGCGTTCGTTGCGGCAGGCATCGCCGCAACCAGCGCAGGCCACTACCTCACACCAGCGGACCTGCGTCTCTGGCACGGTCTTTTCCAACGCCTGTACTACCTGCCCGTGGTCTACGCAGGCATCGCGTTTGGCTGGGTCGGTGGACTCATTGCGGGCCTCGTAGCAGCCTTCTTGTACGTGCCCCACATCCTCACCACCTGGTCGCATCACCACGAATACGCCATCGAGCAATACGCCGACATCTTCATGTTCCTCGCCGTCGGCATCGTCACCGGAGTCCTCTCGGACCGCGAACGGGCCCGGCGCGGAGAACTGCAGATTGCGGCGCAAAAGCTCGAAAAAGCCAACCTCGAACTACACAACACCTTCGAGCAGGTCAAGCGCGCCGACCGCCTGTCCGCCATCGGCCAAATGGCCGCGGGCCTCGCGCATGAGATCCGGAATCCCCTCGCCAGCATCGACGGCGCCGCCGAGGTTCTCGAACCTGGAACCGAGCCCGAAGAAGTGCGCCGCGAAACCCTCGCAATCATTCGCAAGGAATGCGCCCGCCTCTTCCGCCTTCTGACAAACCTCCTGGACTTCGCTCGCCCCCGCGCTCCCGAACGCCGAGCCGTCAACGTACCCGAACTCCTCGACTCGGTGATCGAATTGGTCCGTCACTCCGGAGGCAAGCGCGTCTCTTTCCTGCGCGAAGCGCCGGAAAACCTCCCACCGCTGCTCTGCGACAAAGAGCAACTCACACAAGTGATCGTCAATCTCACCATCAACGCCGTGCAGGCCATGCCCACCGGCGGGGAAGTGCGCTTGCGTGCCGCCCCAGCCAACAATGGGATCGAGATCGAAGTCCGAGACCAGGGTGTCGGCATCCCTCCCGAACAACTGGATAAAGTCTTCGACCCCTTCTTCACCACCAAGGATGAAGGCACGGGATTGGGACTCTCCGTCGTCCATCAAATCGTCGCGCACCATGGAGGATCGGTGACCGTAAAGCCCAACCAGGACCGCGGAATGACGTTCTCTCTCTTCTTCCCGCGCGAAAGGAGCAGCTAGCCATGGTCGGCAAGCGAGTTCTCGTGGTGGACGACGAAGAAAGCCTTCGCCGGGTCACGCAGTTAAAGCTCCAGCAGGCGGGCTACGAAGCAACCACCGCGTCTGACGGCGCCGCCGCGCTCGACCTTCTGCGGCGCAATCCACAAGACCTGATCATCACTGACATGAAAATGCCGGGTATGTCCGGCATTGACCTCCTCCGCAAAGTCAAGGAAGAGTATCCGGAGATCATCGTCATCGTGGTCACGGCATTCGGCACCATCGAATCCGCGGTGGAAGCCATGCGCCTCGGCGCCTACGATTACCTCATCAAGCCTATTAACTCCGACGCGCTCCGAATGGTGGTCTCCCGAGCTTTAGAGCATCACCGCCTCCGCGAAGAGGTTCGCGAACTGCGTTCCGTTATTGACCGGAAGTTCGGTTTCGAGAGCATCATCGGCAAGTCCAAGGCGCTGCTCGCAACGCTCGACAACGCTTCGCGTGCCGCGCAATCGGGCTCCACCGTGCTCGTGCAGGGCGAGACCGGCAGCGGCAAGGAACTTCTCGCCAAGGCGATTCACTTCAACAGCCCGCGTCGCGACCGGCCCTTCATCGTTATCAATTGCGGAGCCATTCCAAAGGACCTGCTCGAATCCGAACTCTTCGGCCACGTGCGCGGCGCCTTTACGGGAGCCATCGCCAACAAGGTCGGCAAGGTCGAGATGGCGGACCACGGGACGCTCTTCCTAGACGAGATCGGCGAGATGCCTGTGGAATTGCAGGTGAAGGTGCTGCGCGTAATCCAACAGCGCGAGATCGAGAAGGTGGGGGCGCCCGCTCCCATGAAGGTGGACGTCCGCATCATCGCGGCCACGCATCGCGACTTGCGCGCCATGGTGGAAGACGGCACATTCCGCGAAGACTTGTACTACCGTCTTGCCGTGATTCCACTCACGCTTCCGCCCTTGCGCGAGCGGCCCGAAGACATCCCCGAACTGGTGGCGTTGTTCTTCCGCAAGTTCAAGGAGCAGATGAATCGGCCCGAACTCCGCCTGCACGCGTCACTGATGCCGTACTTTATGGGCTATCGATGGCCGGGTAACGTTCGCGAACTCGAAAACATCCTGGAACGGCTCGTCGTCCTTTCGCGCGGCGATGAGATCACCGTCGAAGATCTGCCCGACTTCCTTCGTCGCGAGAAGCCCGCTCTGGCTGCACTGCAACTCGATCTCCCGCCCGAAGGCATCAGCCTCGAAAGCGTGGAGCGCGAGCTCGTTTATCGATCCCTGCAGAAGGCGAACTGGAACCAAACCAAAGCAGCGGAGTATCTCGACATCAGCCGCAAGCAGTTGATCTACCGCATGGAGAAATTTAACTTCAGGCGAGAGGAAGGTTCACCCGACTAGCCTTCGTAGCGCATCGCGCACGGAGCCAACGGCAAGGTCACGTGAACTTGTGTCCCCGCCCCCCGGAGCCGCTCTGAATGCCACAGTGCCTCCCACCAGGCGAGCACGTTCCTGCATGCTCACAAGCCCCAGCCCTTTAACGGGGCTTGTACCTCTTGGGTCGAAGCCTGGTCCGTCATCCACAACAGTCAAGCTGACCTGGTCTTCGGTTCCTTGCATCCGCACCGTCACCAGCGCTCCCGGAGCGTGCTTGGAAGCATTCCGCACAGCTTCCTGCGTGATCCGGTACAAAATAGTTGCGCACGGCAGCGGATATTGCATGGGTACGGAGTTGATCACCAGGCGCAGCGCCATTCCGTGCCCCTGCTCGAACTCCTCAATCAGCGCGCGCAGCGCGGCTTCCAGCCCTAGGTCCTCCAGTATCGCGGGTGCAGCCGGTGACTGATATTCCAAAACATTTCGGAGATTTTCGCGACTTCCTGTCGAACGCCCTCGATCTCGGATGTTTCTTCCTCCGTGAAATCGGGACGCCGCGCGAAATGCACAGTGTGCATTTCGAGCAAAGCCAGACGCTGGCTCAGGTCGTCATGCAGTTCCCTTGCGATCCGGCGGCGTTCGTCTTCATGTGCCGTCATCAGGCGGGCAGCCAGCGCGCGCAGATCATCTTGAGTCCTGGCCAAGGCGGCTTCGGTATGCTCCACTTCCCCCAACACTCGGTGATGCTCCTGTCGTTCGTTCCTCGATCGTCGTTCTTCGGAGCGCCGTCGTTCGCTGTCGTCGCGCAGGACCTTGACAAACCCGCGCACCTCGCCGCCGGGTCCTAACAATGGTTGCGTCACCCCGCGTGCAAAGATGCGTGCCCCGTCCCGGCGAACCATCCATCGCTCATTCTCGTTCGGCTTCGCGGACAACTCCTGATCGTCTGATGTGTACAGAATGGCTACGTGCCGGCCGAGAATCTCGTCCTGGCCATAGCCGAACAAGTCCTCCGCCCCTTTGTTCCAAAACGTGACCCGGCCCTCGGGGTCGACTTGAAACAAAGCGTGGTCGCGGACGCTCTCCACAATTCTTCGGAATCTCTCCTCGCTGCTCTGCAAGGCGTCTTTCGCGTTCTTACGCGCAGTTAAATCGCGCAGCACCGTAGCGAACCCGTGCGGCTCGTCGGCCTCATTGCGAAGTATCGTCACCACTCCGCAGCTCCAGAACCGCGACCCGTCGCGCCTCACTCGCCACCGTTCATCCGCCGCTCGGCCCTCGCGGCGGGCAGTCCCGAGTGCGGCTTCCAAAGCGCCGTGTTCCCTGTCCTCCGACGTCAATAGGATGGCGCCCGATTGGCCAAGCGCTTCCGCTTCCGTATATCCAAGCAGTCGTTCTGCGCCCGGATTCCAACCCGTGATTCACTCGATCAGCAGATCGAGATGCTGTCCTAGCCAAGGATTCGAAACCGGGTGTCTTCCCAATGTGCTTCCCTTGCTCGCCGAGTGCAGGCGGGCGCCGCCTCGGCGCTTGTCTCCAGATTATCAATCCGGCGGCGCTCGCAATTCAGTAAGATTGTCGGAAGATGCTCGCTGGCGCGCTTGGAGACCCGGCTAAGGCACGAACATTCCTCGAAGCCCTCCGCTGGCCCAACGGCGCGGTGTGCCCGCGCTGCCCCAAGGCGCAACCTGGCGCAAAACTCAACGCGAGTGTGGACGCCGAATCCCACGCGCGCGATGGGGTCTACCAGTGCAAACGCTGTCGGAGGCAGTTCACCGTCACGGTGGGCACCGTCATGGAAGACACCCGCTTGCCCCTCAACAAATGGCTTCAAGCGATCCACATTCTGTCGCAACGCCCAATCACAACGCGGGAAATGCAGGACGAACTCGGGGTGTCTAAGCAAACGGTATTGAAGCTGATCCGCCGCATACACGATGCAAAACCCGAGTTGCCCGGATCCTTCAATCAGGCCGTGCGGCGGGTACTGACGACCCGACCTGCTAAGTACGAACCCATTGACCCGAATCGGCAAGCGGAACTGGTCGATCGCTTCAACCGGCAGAGAAAGCGCACCCGATCTGCTTTGTAATGTAGACCAATTCGACCTTTTTCAACGAAGAATCAACAGCTTACAAGTCGCGCCCATTGACACTGCATGGCATCATGGAAACAAAGGGAGCCCCTGACACCGGGCTCCCTTTTCTATTTCCAAAGGAGACCCATATCGCCATGTCATCCGCAGCCAAAGCCATCGCCAACCGCGTCAACGCGACCCACTCCACCGGACCCGTGGACACCTCAAGGACTCGCTTCAACGGCCTCGCCCATGGCCTCACCAGCAAACAAACCGTCATCCCCGGGGAAGACCAGAACGAATACGACACCTTCGCCTCATCCATGCGCAAGGACCTTTCCCCCGCATCGGCAACCGAAACATTTCTGGTGGATCGCGTCATAGCCGCGGCCTGGCGCCTCAAGCGCTTCACGCGCATGGAAACCGCGTTCTTCAGCAACCGCATCGACGCGCACTTAACCGGCAACCCCGAAAGCAACCCGGACGCGGCGCTGGCCAATCTCTTCACTGACCCGGCCGAGATGTCCCGTATGCGTCTCTTCCTCCGGTATCAGAACAGCGTCCAGAAGGAATACGACACCGCCATTCGCGAGCTCCTAAAAGCCAAGGAGGAGCGCGCGGACGAGGAGTACGACGCCACCATGGTCGAGGCCCTCACCCAACTGGAAGAATCCGAAGGCCCGCAATCGACGATTGGCTTCGCTTCGCAGCCGCTGCCTGTAGCCGCCTCGGTAGTTGCCTCCGCCGCTGCTTCGGCCGCCGGAGCCGCAAACAGCGCGCGCTACACTGGCGTTTAAATGAACCTCCTGGTCATCGGTAGCGGCGGCCGCGAGCACGCCATCGCCTGGCGTCTTTCGCAATCGCCACTGGTCAAGAAGCTCTACGCCGCTCCAGGCAATCCCGGCATCGCGCGAGTTGCCGAATGCCGCCCTGCAAGCACCGTGGACGACTATCTGCGACTGGCCGATGAACTCAATATTGACCTCACCGTAGTGGGCCCTGAAGGGCCCCTGGTCGCGGGCATCGTGGATCGCTTTCGTGCCTCCGGCCGAGCCATATTTGGCCCCACGGCCGCAGCCGCGCAACTGGAAGGCAGCAAGTCCTTCAGCAAGGACTTCATGATCCGCGCCGGAATCCCTACAGCGCGCTATACGACCGTCACCAACATCGATGACGCCAGAAACGCCATCGCCGGCTTTACTTTTCCCGTCGTGCTCAAAGCCGACGGACTCGCCGCCGGAAAGGGTGTCGTGATCGCGCAATCCAACGCCGAGGCCGAAGCCGCGCTACCCGCGCTTCTGGGCTCGCGGCTTGTTATCGAGGAATTCCTCGAAGGTGAGGAGGTCAGCTTCATCGTACTCAGCGACGGGAAAAACGTGCTGCCATTGCAGCCGTCCCAGGATCACAAAGCCGTCCGCAACAACGACGAAGGCCCGAACACCGGGGGCATGGGCGCGTATTGCGACAGCCGCATCCTCACTGCCGAACAAACCGCAACCATTATGAGCACGGTGATCGAGCCCACCATCCGGCAAATGGCCGCTGAAAACAACCCCTTCACCGGCTTCCTGTACGCCGGATTGATGATGACCGCCGACGGCCCCAAGGTCCTGGAGTTCAACGCTCGCCTGGGTGATCCCGAAACACAAGCCTTGCTGCACCGCATGGACTCAGACTTCGTCCCTGCCCTGCATGCCGCGGCCAAGGGCGACCTGTCGAACATCGCGCTCGATTGGAAGTCCCACCCGAGCCTTTGTGTCGTGCTCGCCGCGCATGGTTATCCGGGTGAAGTCCGCACAGGCGACATGATTCACGGCATCGATGCTGCCGAATCCGCGGGCGCGGTGGTCTTTCAAGCCGGCACGAAACAAACCTCGCAAGGCCTTGTCACTTCGGGTGGGCGAGTTCTCGGCGTCACCGCTTCGGGCCCCGACCTCAAAGCCGCCATGGACCGGGCCTACTCGGCCGTAGGCCAGGTTCGCTTCGACGGCATGCACTATCGAACAGATATCGGAGCGAAAGGTTTGAAGAGATATTAATGTAAATCGTCGTACCGTCCTCCGCTTGCTTTCACGTCCGAAAAGGCGGAAGGGGAGGACAGAAAGATGCTGCTCCGATTCGCAATGATCGCCGCCCTGGCGGTTCCGATGTTTGCCTTCGACGACGATGATAATCGTTGGGAGAGAGATCGCCGCTACGAACGGAATGGTCGCTATGATCGCGACGACCGGTACAACCGCAACAATCGTCGCAACAACGGATACGGCTACGGCAACACGCGCGGTGGCTATGGTTCCGGCAACAACAGCAGCGCGATTTTAAATCGCACCATGCAGGATCTGCGCTCCGCGGCTTCCCGGAACCGCGTCGACAGCCACGAGCGCGATCACTTCAATCGCGCCATGAGCGAGTTGCAGAACATGCGATACAGCCAGGGCAACGTCGATTCGCGCCGTCTCTCACGCGTGCTCGAAGACCTGGATCATCTGTCCAACGCGCATCAGATCCACCCCCGCGATCGCCAGATCCTGGCGCGGGATCGTCAGGCGCTGGCATCGCTTTACGGCGGGTACGGCTATAACCGCTGGTAGAGTTTAAGCGTGGCAGACGCCCGCGCATACGTTGGTACCAGCGGCTGGAACTACAAGCATTGGCGGAACTTGATTTACCCGCCCCGGTTTGCGCAAAAGCGGTGGCTGGGCTTCACCGCTGAGCGCTTCGATACGGTAGAAGTGAATACGTCCTTCTACCGTATCCCGAAGCAGGAAACCATCGCCTGCTGGCAGGACTCTACCCCGTCCCACTTCAAGTTCGCCATGAAGCTCTGGCGGGGCATCACCCACTACAAGAAACTGGTCAACGCGCCCGAGTTCACCCGCCGCTTCCTCGACGTGATCGATGTTCTCGAGCCCGACCGCCGCGCCCCGCTGCTCATCCAACTCCCGCCCAACCAAGGCAAAGACATCGCCAAGCTCGACAACTACCTCGCCGAGCTCAACACCCTCTTCACCGTTCCGTGGGAGGTAGCGGTCGAGTTTCGGAACAATGCATGGCTGACGCCCGACGTATACCAAACCCTGGATAAACACCGGGCCGCGCTCTGCCTGCATGACATGCAGGGGAAAGCCGCCGTAGAACACGCGAACGACGCGCCCTTCGTCTACATCCGCCGACATGGAACCGCGGCGGGCTCGTACGCGGGAAGCTATTCGGAAGAGCAACTCGCCGCCGACGCCGCGCGCGTCCGTGCTTGGAATCGGGAAGGCAAGCCGGTGTACATCTACTACAACAACGACATCGGCGGCCATGCCTTCTGGAACGCCGAGAAGCTTAAGCAGCTACTCCTCGGCAACCTCGGACAATAGCGGGAAGTGGTCGGACGCCTCCCGCACGCCGGGCAGATCCTTCATGATCTGGCAGCGAATCAACCCCGACGCGAAAGCCTTCGGCACGAACATGTAATCCAGTCGCACATGCGGATCCCACGTCGGGAACGTGAATCCGTCGCCTTCCTTGTCGAACTCCCGATACGCATCCGTGTACCCGCCGTCGAGCATCAACTGGATCGTCGTCCACCGCAGCTTGCCGCCGGTCAGGTAAGCGAACATCCGCAGCCGGAACGGCAGCTTCGCCAGATCGAGCTTCTCCCCCGGAGCCCCGGTATTGAAGTCCCCGGTCACCATGTGAAACCCGTCTTGCCTCTGCGCCATTCCGGCAAGCAAAGCCTTCACTTCATACATCCGGCGGCGCTCCATCATGTTGGAATGCACCGCGGCAAGATGCACCCCGAACACTCGCGCCCGGGAGCGGGCCACAATTAACTCGAGATATCGCCGCTTGGCAAGCGGCGCTTTGTGCCAGGCGTGGTGGGCGACCTCAATCCGGCTCAAATACCCGACCGAATGCCCGCGCACCGAGCCCCACGCCTTCATCCCACACGACGACGCGAGGCGCTCCACCACGTCCGGCCGGCTCGCTTCCTGGAGAATGACAACGTCCGGCTCGCAAGCGTTGATCACCGCGGCAATCGGTTTCTCGCGGTTTAGGCCGCCAAGACGGATGTTGTAGCTGAGAACGCGCAGGCTCACGAGTTAACGGCTACGTCTCCAAACAGCGTCAGATACGGCTGGCCAAGCATGTCGCCGCGGAAGTACTGCATCACATCGCGAGTACCCTGGATGTTCACCGGCCGCTTCACCATCGCCATCAGCTTTTCGCGCAGCGGAACGAGCTCCGGCGCGATGTCAGGATCTTCGTCACTCAAGGGCCGCGTGTGGATGCCCGGAATGAAGTAACCGTCGAACGCGTAATAGCGAAGCACCTCGCCCCCTACCAGCGTCAGATCCAGATCGCTCGTGCCTGGACCATCCGCGTCGAACGGCGCCTTGTCGCTGTGCCGATACCCGGTCACCGAGCTCCCTCGCAGCACCGCCGCATGCGCCTCGGGAACCGCTTCCTGCACGATGGTGCAGAACTCCTGGAACCGGCCTTCGTTCCCGCCGAACGCCAGCCGTACGACGTTCGCGCGCATCTCCGCTTCGCTGATCTCGAACTTCTGTTCCGCCATCTCTCCCCAAAGGACGCAAATCCGGCCGGAATGTTATCCTTGTTTCGCAATGACCAAAGTACAACTGCGCTACGATCTGGCAAAACCGCTCGACGACAACTTGCTGGAACAGATCGCCCGCGTACACAGCGTCTATGGAATCGAGAGCGTGCGTCCGAACAACACGCTCGATAAGCTGATCGTCAATTACGATGCTTCCCGGCTCAGCGAAGCCGAAGTGGAAACGGTGCTCCACAAAGCCGGGCTTCCGATCGTGTTACACGTCTAACTCATCCGAGCTTTGCCGATGCTGAAGATAACCGGCGTTCAGGCGCATCTCCTGTCCTATCCCTTTGAGGTCCCGCTCAAGCTGATCTATCACGGCGGCGAGCGGACCATCATGAAGCGCGATGCCATGCTCATCCGCGTCGAAACCGACAAAGGCATCGTCGGCTACGCCCCCGGCCAAGGAAGCGAGCGCGCCAAGCAAGCGATCAACACCCTGATCGCGCCATTCCTCACCGGCCGTATGCTCGGCGACCCCGACGCTCTACGCGTGCTCTTCAGCAAGAGCTGCGGGGACGATGAGTACGCCGCCAAAACCTACTGCTCGGTCGAGATCGCGCTGATGGACATCCTCGGAAAGGCGAAAGGGCTTCCGGTCAGCGAGTTGATCGGCGGCCGTGTCCGCGACCGCATTCGCCTCTATGGCAGCGCCGGCATGTACATGCCGCCCGAGAAGTACGCCGAAGAAGCGGCCGCCGTCGCCGAGCTTGGATTCCGCGCCTACAAGATGCGCCCCGCGCTCGGCGAGGATGAGGACATCCGCACCGTCAAACTCATGCGCGAAGCCACGGGTGGATCGTTCGACCTCATGATCGATGCCCACACCTGGTGGCGCATGGGCGACAAGAGCTACTCCTACGAGACCGTCGAACGCGTCGCCGAGCAGTTGATGGAATACAACATCGCCTGGCTCGAAGAGCCGATGCCGCCCGACGATCATGAGGCGTATCGACGCTTGAAGGAAGCCGACTACGTGCCCCTCGCCAGCGGCGAGCACGAGCCGAATGAGCTCCGCTATATGGACCTCATCAACATGGGCGCCGTCGACTACGTACAGATGGATGTCGTGTGCCAGGGCGGCTATTCCGTCGCGCGCCGATTGATGCCGGAGATCGCCGGCGCCGGTTTGAAGTTCGCCTTCCACAGTTGGGGCACCGCGCTTGAAGTGGTTGCGGCGGCGCAGCTCGGCATCTGCTGGCCCGAGACGGTAGTCGAGTGGCTCGAATACCCGTGCTACTCCACCGCCAGCCGCGCCGGTATGTATGCCTTCCCGCTCGCCGATGAGATCCTCGCCGAGCCGCTGCAGATCGACACCGGTGACCTCCTCGTCCCCCGCGAGCCCGGCCTCGGCGTTAAGATCGATGAAAGCGTCATAGAACGCTATCCCTGGATTCCCGGCCCGTGGTCCTCGTTCTCGATCGACTCGCCGAAGGGCTCTTGGAGCGTGACGGGAGATCACACCATACGCTGGGCGGAGAAATAGCAGCAGCCGGACTCGCAGGCGCAGCCTTCACCGGAATGGCATGGGCCGTACGCGGTCGCTCGTCCGCTGTATTCGGCCCATCTGTCTGGCATGGCAATCGGGATCGCAAGGAGATCGCCCTCACCTTCGACGACGGTCCCAGTCCCGCAACCGCTGTTCTCCTTGACCTGCTCGCCAAGCACAACGTGCCCGCCACCTTCTTTCAGTGCGGCATGCACGTGCGCCGCTATCCGCAAGTCGTCAAAGCGATGGTAGCCGCGGGTCATGAGCTTGGGAATCACACCGACAGCCATCCCGCGCTCTGGCTGAAGTCAAGCGAGTTCATCTATCAGGAGCTTCGCCGCACACAGGAGGCAATCGGCGATGTCGCTGGCGTCACGCCCAAGCTCTTCCGAGCCACCTACGGCGTGCGTTGGTTCGGCCTTGCGGAAGCGCAGAAGCGCCTCGGACTCCTCAACGTCATGTGGACCACCATCGCCCTCGACTGGAAGTCTTCCCCGCCCGACGTCGCCAGCCGCCTGCTACGAGGCGCGCGGAACGGCGCTATCTTCTGCCTCCACGACGCCCGCGAGCGCGACCCCGACCCCGACATCCGCGTGTCCGTGGATTCGGTAAAGCGCGTTGTACCCGTGCTGCTTGATAAAGGCTATGAGTTCCGAACCGTATCTGACCTGCTGCGGTAGAGTAGGGGGCGTATGCCCGAAGACGTGATGTCCCGTGTCATCCGTGTCATCGCCGAGACACAGCGCATTCCCGCCGAAGGGATCCAGCCGGAAAGCACGTTTGAAGAGCTGAAGATCGATTCGCTCGATGGCATCAACATCGTCTTCGGCATCGAGAACGAGTTCGGCATCAGCATCCCTGACGATGCCGCCAAGTCCCTGCGATCTGTGCGCGACGTCGCCGAAGGCGTGGAGAAACTGGTTGCCGGGCAATAAAGTCGCGATCACCGGGTTCGGTGTCGTGTCGGCCCTCGGGGTCGGCGTGGAGCCGTTCTGGAATGCCGTGTCCGTCGGACGCTCCGGCATTCGGCCGATTCGGGGCTTCGAGCCGTTCCGCTTCCCGAATGGCGCGCAAGTCGACGGCTACATCGCATCCGAGCACTTCGACGACAAGCGACTGATGCTGGTGGATCGCTACGCACAGTACGCCCTGGTAGCCGCGCGCGAAGCGGTCGCCATGTCTGGGCGAACGCAGTTCGACTCCATCGTCACGGGCTGCAGCGCTGGTGGGCAAGACGCGATGGACGCCGGTTTCGACGACCTGTATAAGAAGGCTTCTCCGCGAGTGAATCCGATGATGGTGCCGCGTGTCATGAGCAGCGGCGCCGCGAGCCACATGGCCATGGAGTTCGGCGTCACCGGCCCGGTGTACTCGGTGTCGACGGCGTGCTCGTCTTCGAATCATGCAATAGGGCAGGCGTTCCACATGGTCCGCGGCGGCATGTGCGACACAGCGCTCGCGGGCGGGTGCGAAGCGGTCTTCAGCTATGGCTTTCTGAAAGCATGGGAAGCGATGCGCGTCGTGTCATCCGATACGTGCCGTCCGTTCTCGAAGGATCGTCGAGGCCTCATCCTCGGGGAAGGCGCGGCGATGCTGGTGCTGGAGAATCTCGAAGTGGCTCAAGCCCGAGGCGCGACTGTGTACGGAGAGGTCGCGGGCTTCGGCATGTCCTCGGATGCGCACCACATCACTCAGCCCTTGACAACAGGCGCCGTGCGAGCCATGCGCGCGGCGTTGGTGGACGCCTCGCTCGATCGCGTGGACTATGTCAACGCGCATGGAACCGGCACCGCCGCGAACGACGCCAGCGAATCGGCCGCCATTCGTGAAGTGCTCGGCGGAGTCGTGCCCGTGAGTTCGACGAAGTCCGTACACGGGCATGCGCTCGGCGCGGCGGGCGCGCTCGAAGCTGTCGCAACCCTGCTGGCGCTGCATCACGGCGTCATTCCTCCGACCGCCAACTTCACCGAAGCCGATCTCGAGTGCGACGTCGACGTAGTCACCCAGCCTCGCGTCGTTAAGCTGGGTAGCGCGCTTTCGAACTCGTTCGCATTCGGCGGGCTGAACGCGGTGCTCGTATTCACAGCCCCAGACGCTCTTTAAGGGCCTTCACACGATCGCGCGCCACCTGCAGTTCGCGCTTCTTGTCGCTCTTCAGCTTCAGCAGCATGCGACCGCCAAACCATGTGTACAGCTCCTGCACAAAATCCACGTTAACCATCGTGGAGCGGTGGATGCGCAGGAACTTCTTCGGGTCGAGCTTCTGCTCGAGTTCCGCGATGGTCTGATCTATGCAGTAGTCCTTCGTGGCCGTAGCAGCGAACGTAAGCTTGTCCTTGGCATAGATGTGCGACACGGTTGCAAGGTCGACGAACTCGACGCGCTCTCCCGTGCGCGAAGGCAGTCGGTCCGGGTAAGTCGATGTCAGCCGCCGCAGGATCTCGTGCAGATCGGGGCGCGGCTCGGCGCCTGTGTGCAGCCGGTCCAGCTTGTTCAACGCGCGCTCCAAGTGACGCGGCTCCACCGGCTTCAGAAGGTAGTCGACCGAGTTCACCTCGAAGGCCTGCAGCGCATACTGGCTGTACGCAGTCGTGAAGACGACCAGCGGCTCCTTACCGAGCGCGCGCAGGAACTCGAAGCCGTTCATTCCCGGCATCTCGATGTCGAGGAACAACACATCGCCCTCGAATCGCTCCAGCGCAGCCACGGGATCCGTCGACTCGCCAACGATGTCGACACGTCCGGTCTCCTTCAGCATGCGGCTAAGGCGTTTGAGCGCTAGCTCTTCATCGTCGATAAGGTAGGCGCGGAGCATGGCAGTGAAAGCGTCAGAGTGGATCCTTCGGCGCGCAGCGACGCCGCACCGGCGTACAGCACATCGAGCCGGGATTGCAGCAAATCGATCCCATGGCCGGGCGGCGCCGACCGAAGATCCACGCCCGGCCCTCCGTCGCGTATCGATATGTCCAGCTTGCCATCGGTCGCGGTGGCAACCACGGCGATAGCGCCTCCCTCTCGGCGAGGAGCGATCGCGTACTTGACGCTGTTCTCCACCAGCGTCTGTATCGAGAGCGGCGGCACCATGAGCGCGGCCGCGTCGGGCGGCATCTCGAGCGAATACTGCAGCCGTTTCCCGAAGCGCGCCTTCTCAATCTCCAGATACCCGCGCACGATGTCCATCTCCTGCGCTAGCGTCACCAGGCCAAGCTGCGTCGCGTCGAGCGAGAAGCGCAGCAGCGCGGCCATGCGCTCAATGAGACGCTCGGCGTGATCCGGGTCTTCGCGCACCAGCGATGAGATCGAGTTCAGCGCGTTGAACAGGAAGTGCGGATGGATCTTGCTTTCGAGCGACGATAGCCTCGCCTCAGTAGCAAGCTGCATGGCGCGTTCGCGCTGCCGGGTGGCCCACTCGAGCCGTGTGCGCAGCGAGTCGGTGATGGCGCCGGTCAATCCGAAGATCAGCGTAATAACAAGGCTGACCGTATAAGCCTGCTGAAACTGCGGCCACACGCTGCCGATGCCGTAGTAGCCGAGCAGGTAGAGGACGAACGCTGCGATGACACACCCCACGGTGGCATCCAACGCCAGTATGAGTGAGATGCCCGTCCACCGCGGCAAACGCTTCCAGTGCGAGATCTTTGGGATGGCCCACACGAGCGAAATGTGGGCCAGCGTTCCAATGCTATGCGAAAAGACCTGATTGCCGACGAGACTCGTTAGAAGCGGCGCCGAGCTCATCCGGGCAGTGATCGCGTATCCGACGAGACCGATTACCGTATCCGTAATCAGCATCTCGCGAATATTCACTGGATGCGGCTTGTCGTCCATACGCCTCCGGCCTATTTTACGGTGGCCACATGGCAGCCGATGCATCCGGCCTGCGCGGCTGAGAGCGACTTGGTCTCCTTCCAAAGCGCTGCCCGCTTGGCGTACTCGCTATTGGGCAACTGTGTGGTGATGCGGTCAAAGAACTCGGCCGCCCGATCCATGTTGCCGAGCCGGCTGTTGGCATCCGCGATGCCGAGCAATAACTCACCGGCCGGATGCTCGCCCATGGTCGCGAGGTGATTCCTGCGCATCTCGTAAACGTGCTGGTAGTCGGCCAACCCTTTAGCGATCCAGGCGCGACCCATCTCAGGAGACCGCTCGGCGAACTGGCGCCCGGCGCCCATGTAGGTAGCGCCGCGCGGGATGCGAACTCCGATGTTGTCCGGCTCAAGCTGCCCCGCCTCTTCCATCTCCTTTTGGGCGCGGGCGAAGAGTTCGGGCGATTGGCGCGATTGTGACAAGAGGCCGATGCCGTGCCACACCAGGGCTTCGGCGTGCTTCGGGTTCGTAGCAAGAATTGTCTCCGTCGTCTTCATCGCGCGTGCCATGGCGTCATTGTCGCCGCGAAGTCCGGCAAAGAACTCGCCGACGACTGTCTTATCCAACCGGCTTTCCGCAAATAGCGAGACGGCCGCCACGATCATGAGTAAGCATTTCTTCATAAAGGGTGTTCCTCCGAGATCAAGCGTAGGCGGCAGTGGTTGCTGCCGTCGCCCTATTTCGGATGAACGGTAGATCCGGCGCGATGAACCGTTATGATTGGTTCCATTCGACTCTGGGTTCCTACCGTCGCGATGCTGCTGGTCTCACTCATCAGCTACATCGACCGCAACACACTTGCCCTCCTGGCGCCGGCGATTCTTGCCGAGACGGGGCTTTCGGCCGAGCAGTACGGCTACATCATTTCGGCCTTTTCGATTGCATACATGGTGGGCAATCCGGTCTGGGGAATGCTGCTCGACCGGCTGGGGTTGCGCGTGGGCATGCTGTCCGCGGTGTCGTTCTGGACGCTCGCCTCGGTGTCTCATGCCTTCGCTGGTGGATTGTGGAGCTTTGCCGCGGCGCGCGCGCTGCTCGGGTTCGGCGAAGGCGCGACGTTCCCCGGCGGTCTGCGCACGGCTGTGCAGACACTGCCGATCGGCTTGCGTTCGCGCGGGATTGCTGTCGCCTACAGCGGCGGGTCACTCGGCGCGATCGTCACGCCATTGCTGGTCACGCCCATCGCGCTGCGCTTTGGATGGCGCGGCGCGTTCTGGTTCACGGGGCTCGTCGGCTTGTTGTGGCTGGCGATGTGGGCGGTGCTGAGTCAGCGACTGCCCGCGGCGCCATCTGAGCCGCATAAGCCGGTGGCCGCGGTGCGCTTCGGCGATCGACGGCTGTGGGCGTTCATGTCCGCCTATGCATTGGGCGCGCTGCCGCTTGCGTTCGTCATCTACGGCGCCGCCATATACATGGTGAAAGTCCGCGGGTTGACGCAAGGCCAAGTGGGAGCGCTGCTTTGGATTCCGCCGCTCGGGTGGGAACTCGGCTACTTCTTCTGGGGCTGGGTGGCCGATCGGATGCGCGGTCGATTCGGTTCTGTGTTCCTGACACTTACCGTGTTGAGTGTGCCGCTGGTGATCGCCCCGCGCGCGCCTTCCGTGCCGGTTGTAATGGCGGCGTTCTTCTTCGCGATGTTCGTGGCGGCCGGCTTCGTAATCCTCTCTATCGCTTACGGGACTGAGGTATTTCCAGCCTCGCAGTCGGGTCTGATTGCGGGCGCAGGCGCAGGCTCGTGGTCGGCTGTTGTGGCGGTGCTGATGCCTGTGTTCGGAAGGCTGTTCGACCAGGGTCGCTACGACGCGGCGTTCGCGCTTGCGACGGCGTTTCCGATTCTCGGATACATCGGCTGGCGCTGGTTAGATGTAAGGCGTGTGATAAAATGAGCGTCTGTTCTTATTCTCTGTGTTGGGAGCGTTTATCGAATGAAGGGCGTTGTTCTGGCCGGCGGCACCGGGTCGCGTTTGTTCCCGCTGACGAAAATCACCAACAAGCATTTGTTGCCGATTTATGACAAGCCGATGATCTATTACCCGATCGAAGCGCTCGTCACCGCGGGTATCCACGAGATCCTGATCGTGACCGGCGGTCGCAACGCCGGGGACTTTCTTCGGCTGCTCGGCAACGGGAAGCAGTTCGGCGCTCATTTGAATTACACGTACCAGGAAGGCGAAGGCGGCATCGCGGAGGCGCTTGGGTTGGCTGAGCATTTCGCTCACGGCGACCGGATCGCGGTGGTGCTCGGCGACAACCTGATGGAGCGGAGCATCAAGGGAGCGGTAGATGCATTCAAGGCGCAAGAGAGGGGAGCCCGCATCCTGCTGAAGCAGGTACCCGACGCTGAGCGTTTCGGTGTGGCTGAACTCGACGGCGATCGCATCGTCGGCATCGAAGAGAAGCCTGCCGCGCCCAAGTCGCACTTTGCGGTAACCGGCATCTACATGTACGATGCCACGGTGTTCGAGAAGATCAAGACGTTGAAGCCGTCCGGTCGCGGTGAGCTTGAAATCACGGATGTGAACAACGGCTATATCAAAGAAGGCACTCTCGCTTTTAGCGTGCTCGACGGATGGTGGACTGACGCGGGCACGTTTGAATCGTTACTTCGCGCGGCGAATCTGGTTGCGGAGAGCGAAGGCGCGAAGGCTGCGGCGAGCACCGGAGTATGACGAGCGCGTTCGCATTCGATTCGCACCTCGCCTTTCCGACGTGCGATGCGGGTATTGGTGATGTGATCCTGTCGCCGGAATCACCAAAGCTGATTGACGGCGTCAAAGTGAGTCCGTATTCGTTGTGGCCGGACGATCGCGGTTACTTCCTGGAAGTGATTCGCGTAGGCCATGGGTTGGCGGCGCAGTTCGACCCTGCGACGACGCAAGTATCGGCGGCACTGAGCTATCCCGGAACGATCAAGGCGTTTCACTATCATCTGCACCAGACGGACTTTTGGGTGGCGGCCATGGGCATCTTTCAAGTCGCCCTGGTGGATCTTCGGAAGAACTCACCTACCTTCGGACGCAAGAACACGCTTTATGTGGGCGGTCTGCGGCCATGGCAAGTGTTGATTCCTCCGGGGGTCGGCCACGGATACAAGGTGATCGGGACAGAACCGGCGATGCTCGTGTATGTGACGAATCGCTTCTACAATCCGGCCGACGAAGGACGCATCGCGTACAACCAGCCTGAGATTGGTTATGACTGGGAGTTGCAGCACAAGTAGGTCTTCATAGACTGAGTGTTTCGCGCAACCGGATCGATTGCCGTCGCGACATTCCGATGGTGAAGCCGCCGCGTAAGCGGACAACGTAGTTCCCCGCGACGTCTACGTCTACACTCTCAACGTGGGCGAGGTTGAGGATGTGTTTGCGGCTGCCGCGGAAGAACATGCTCGGGTCAAGCCGTTGTTCGAGAGTTTGCAGGGAACGTAGGATCAAAGGCCGCTCCGCGTCGAAGTAAAGGCGCGTATAGTTGCCCTCCGATTCGAACAGCGAGATGTGATCGGTGCGAACCAGCCAGCATCGTTCCCCGTCGCGCACGAACACCTGAGGTAGCGGCGTATCCGGTTTGAGGCGATTGCGCTCCCGCCGGGTTTTATCGAGTGCGGCCGCCAATCGTTCGGGAATGATCGGCTTCATCAGGTAGTCGAGAGCGTTTACCTCGAATGCCCGTACGGCGTACGTATCGTAAGCCGTGGTGAAGATCACGGGAGGCGCGGTGTCGAGTTTGTCGAGCACGTCGAAACCCGATCCGCCGGGTAGATGGATATCCAGGAACAGGAGGTCAGGCTCGCGGTCGCGGACCTGCTGCACAGCGGCCTCTACGTCGATTGCTTCTCCCGCAATCTCAACATCCGGATGAGCCTTGAGGAGGCGACACAGTTCCTTGCGGGCGAGCCGTTCGTCGTCGACTATGATCGCTCTCATGCGGGAAGCTCGACCCTGGCGATTACTTCGCCGGGGATCTGTTCGGTGACGCT
>DASQDN010000694.1:0-7485 GCA_035634155.1 Bryobacteraceae bacterium
CCGGGCGAGCAGCAAGACCGGTTCAATAGGGCGACAAAGGTGTTCAGGTGCGTGTTCCAATGGACCGACGGTCCCCAGAACGCGTCGGCATCCTCACGCTGCCAACTGACGCTGGCCGGGAAGATAGGGGTGACGCGCCCGCCTACGCCGGGCTGTTTCCAATCGCCATCATGGAACTTCCACACTGTACCGGCGGGCTTGAAGCGATCGGCGAATGCCATGCGCGCCGTGACCACACCTTGTGTTTCGACCGGCCCGGCATAGTTGGAGAACAGGAAATAAAAGTACTGCTGGTCGCGATCGAGAGCAACTGAGAAATCGCCGTGGCCTCCGGCGAAGTAGCCGTTCTTGGAGCTGCAATCCGGTCGTTCGGGCGAAGAAAGAATCGTACCCTGATCGAAGAACGTGCGGCCGCCATCGTAGGAAAGCAGCGCGCCGATATGCGGCACGTTGGGACGCTGCTTGCCGTTGCAGACATACTCGTGCTCCTGGTGGTACCACGCGAGTATGGTTCCGCTGGGGTCGACCCAAATGGCCTCGATCCAGGTGGGCCAACTGCTCTGCGCTCGGACAATTTTCGACATCGACGCATTGCCGAGCTGGAACTGGTCGGCGCCGGAGCTGAGGAGTGGGCCGTTTCCGGTGGAGTTAATGAGATGGAGACGGCCGTCCTGCCAGAAAGCTGCGCTGTTCGAGTCGACTTCTCCGGGCATCAATACGCGCGACGCCTCGCGCACCTGGATGCGTTGCGCACAGGCGAGGGTGGGAATGAGCACGGCGAGAGCGATCCGAAGAACCATCTTGTGATCGGCGATTGTGGTCAGCCGCAGAGATGCAGACCCGAAGATGGTGCGACGTACAGCAACCCGAGTACGTTACAGCGATTACTGTATGCGTCTAGTGCTCGGCTGCGTCGAGGGCGACGGCCAGATTTGCAAGGCAGGTGGTGAAGTGCTCGGCGTCCCGAGGGTAGACACGGACTTGGGCGATATCGCTTGAGCTACGTGAAGCAGACCGACGAATGGGATCCAATCCGGCTGATTCTTCCCTGTTTTCCATATCGTAATGGTGGGGGCGAAAAGGCAGAATTCTCGTAAGGCAGCTAACTAAGGCCGACTGAAGGTGTACGGGCCGACCCTAACTTGGCTACCAGTCTCGAGATCGCGGTAGAAGACGCGATCTTCCTGGCGCCAGCCGGACTCACGCAGAGCTACCGGGCTTTCGGAAGGAGCGACCAGGACGACAACGCGCGCTCCCGGCGGCAGACGATCGGCGGGCCGCATGTGGTTCAAAGCTTCGCGGCGCTGGACGGTCCACGAGGTCCCATTCGGGTCGGGATTGAGAAAGACGACATAGTCGTTCGGATAGTAGTACATCAGGTGGCGCCAGCTTGGGGCGGCGTTGAACTCAAGAATGGCGACGGGAGCCTGTGCGCCCCGCTTGGCGGAATCGATGGATCGAAAGACGGCTTGCACGTTAGCGTCGGCTATGGCCACGGTGTGATAGCTGGAGGCTCGGGCGGCGCGGCCAGGCGGAACGAAGAAAAGGGCCGCGTTCACCGCAGCGACGGCAACGGCAGCGAGGACGACACGGCGCCACCCGATGTTCCTGAGAAACGCCGCAAGCACTGCTCCTCCGATAAGGCAGATGGCCGGAATGCTGCCGAGCGCCTGGTCGGGATCACCGATGTGTATGAGGGCGGAGAAGAAAAGGATGGGCGTGATCCAGACAAGGAGAAAGATCGCTCTCTTCTGATCGGGCGCGGCGGTGGCGCGCTTCCAAACGGCGGGTACGGCCCAGATCCATGCGACGGCCGGAAGTCCGTTCCACATTAGGGCCCGGGCAGCCATTTTCCAGGCCGAAGCGGTCGGGGCGCCGAATGCGGCAGAGGAGCCTCCGAATTGATCGCGCGAGTAAGTCCACATCAGTTGGAGCCATTCGGTTAGGCCGCCGACGGACAACGCTGCCGCGGCGATCCAGGGCACGCTCGCGACAGCGGCCATCGCGACGCCGATCACCAAACGTAGCGCCGAGTGTCCCGTCAGCCACCACACCCAAAGCAGCAACGGCGCGAGCTGCACTCCGAGGGCGGGACGGAATCCTGCGCCCAGGCCGAGTGCAGCAAACGCCAGATACAGGGATGAAGCCGACACAGGCCGGTGGAGGGCTCGCCACGCAAGAAGAGCGAGGCCCGTGGAATACATCGCGAGACACAGGCGCACCTGGTTGGTGATGCCGCCAAACCAGCAGGGTGGCGTGAAAAGAAAGATCGCAAGGGCAAAAACCGCCGCTTCGTCATCGAACATCTGCTGCGCCAGCCGCCACAAAAAGACTCCGGCCGCGGCGGCTACGACGATTCCTCCCGCAAGCAGAACGTGCTCGGGCTTAGGAATGAAGAGATGAAGGACGCGCAGAAGGCCTACAAAGAGCGGGTATCCGGGGGGCTGCGGTTGGTGCAAGGCAGGATTGAAGTTGTGGAGCGACAGAGCGAAGTTGACGCTATCGAAGTGGTACAGATACGCCGGGGCGAGCGGGATGCGAGTCGCCGCGAGGATGGCGAGCAGGTACACGGACAGCTTGGAGAGCGTCACTCGGTTCAAGTTGTCGGAACGTTCGCTAGGATATCACCGAAGGGTAGCGTAGAAAGCGGCTAAGCGAGTAGGGAACTCGTCGCGTCCGGCGACGTGCAGGTCATTGTGCGTGGCGCCGGCAATCGTCCAGAACGTCTTGGGCTCGTTGGCGGCTGCGTATAACTCCTGGCCGAATTTGTAGGCGATCACCTCGTCCTGATCACCGTGGATGATAAGGAGCGGGACGCGAATGTTCTTCATGCGGTCGAGGCTGTTGTAGCCCCAGATAAGCATCGGGCCAATCACCGGGAAGATTCGGCCCGCGACGGCCTTCGCCGAGGTGAAGGGCGCTTCCAGGATGAGGCCGGCGCACTTGCGTCGCGCGGCGAGGTAGGTGGCCACCGCCGTACCGAGCGATTCGCCATGAAGGATGATTCGCTCGGGAGGATAGCCTTGCGCCAGAATCCAATCGTAGGCGGCTTCGGCATCCTGGTACAGGCCCTTCTCGGAAGGTTTGCCTTCGCTCTTGCCGTAGCCGCGGTAATCCAAGAGCAGAACCGACGATCCTGCCTTGACGATGCTGCGGGCCGACAGCCCGCGATGGGTGATGTTGCCGCCGTTGCCGTGAAGATGCAGCGTGGCGAACTTCGACTCGGGCGCCGCAATCCACCAGGCGTGGAGTTTCGTTTTATCGCGTGCCTGCAGAGGGACGTCCTTCGAGCCAAGCGATTGCTGCACTTCCCACTGGCCGGCGGGATAACGCATCGGGTAGTACAGCATGCGGCCCGCACCCCACGTGGCGAGGCCAAACATCACGAGGCCGAAGCATCCCCAACCGATCCACGTCATCATGGAAGAAGACGCAACTTATCGTGGCCGCCGCACAACGAAGTTTCCTCACAACCGTGGAAGATTCCGGTAAGCGCCTGGATCAGTTCCTGCAGACGCAAATGGCCGACTACAGCCGGTCGCGATTGCAGGACTGGATCAAGAGCGGCCGAGTGCTCGTGAACGGCTCGGCGCAGAAGCCTTCGTTTGTGCTGCGCGGCAATGAAGAGGTCGCGGTCGAACCGGCCGAGCTGCCGCCATTGCGCGCATTCGCCGAAGATATCCCCGTGGACATCCTGTATCTGGATCAGGATGTAATTGCGGTAAACAAGCCGGCGGGGCTGGTGGTGCATGCGGGCGCGGGTCAGCACTCGGGCACGCTCGTCAACGCGCTGCTGCATCGATTCCAGTCGCTCAGCAGCGTCGGCGGTGAGGAGCGGCCCGGCATCGTGCATCGCATCGACAAGGAAACAAGCGGTGTGCTGCTGGTCGCGCGCACGGATCTGGCGCATCGCAAGCTGGCGGACCAGTTTTCCTCGCGCGAGGTGGAGAAGATCTACCTGGCACTGGTGCAGGGCTCGGTGAAGCAGAACGAGGGAACGATTCGAGCGCCCATCGCTCGCGATCCGGTGCGGCGGACACGGATGACGGCTCGTCTGGCGAGCGGGCGGAGCGCTTTGACGACGTACAAAGTGCTGGAGCGGTTCGAACGCTTTACATACCTGGAGGTGAAGATCGGAACCGGTCGCACTCACCAGATCCGGGTTCACATGGCGAGCATCGGCCATCCGGTAGCGGGCGACACCCTGTATGGCGCGGCGGAAGCGTCCCGTGACAGATTTTTCCTCCATGCGCGGCGAATTTCTTTCGTGAGTCCGTCAAATGGGGAAAGGATCACCGTGGAGGCTCCCCTGCCGCCGGAGTTGGAGGAATGGTTGCATAATGTAAGGAGGAAACCTTCCCCATGAAGAAGCTGTTTGTGATCTTCGGCGTGCTCTGCGCCCTGGTTGTAATTTTGGCGGCACAGAGTCAAAAAGTTGCGGCGCCGTCGTCCCAAACGATCGCTCCCTCGGGCGATACCATCACGTTGGATGTGAATCGCGTCAACATGCTGTTCACGGTTTCCGACAAGAAGGGCCGCTTCGTCACGGACCTGAAGAAGGAAGATTTCGAGATCAGCGAAGAAAAGAAGCCTCAGTCGATCGTGGAGTTCGTGGCCGAAAGCGATCTTCCGCTGCGGCTGGCCGTGCTGATCGACACCAGCAACAGCATCCGGGAACGTTTTCGCTTCCAGCAGGAAGCGGCAGTGGAGTTCATCAACAGCGTGATGCGCCCGCAGGACAAGGCCGTGGTCATCAGCTTCGATACGGGTCCCGAACTGGTAGCGGATCTGACCAGCGACACCGGCATTTTGGCGAAGGCGGTCCGTTCATTGCGTCCCGGCGGCGGAACGTCGTTTTATGACGCGGTTTATTACGCGTGTCGCGATAAGCTGCAGCAGGACCAGCCCCGGCATAAATTCCGGCGGGCGCTGATTGTGTTGAGTGACGGCGACGACAACCAGAGCCGCATGTCGCGCGACCAGGCGTTGGAGATGGCCCATAAGGCCGACGTGGTGCTGTACGCGATTTCCACCAACAACTCGGGCGCGGAGCAGGATGGGGACAAGGTGCTGAAGTACTTCACCAAGGAAACCGGCGGGCTGGTATTCTTCCCGTTTAAGGTGCAGGACTTGGCGCAGAGCTTTGAGAACATCGCGAACGAATTGCGGCATCAATACAGCGTTCTGTACCGCCCGAATCCTCCCAAGTCCGACGGCCTTTTCCACGAAGTGGACATCAAAATAAAAGGCCGCAAGGATCTTCTTGTGCGGGCTCGAAAAGGGTACTATGCACCGCGGTCGTAGTTGGGTATAATCAAAATCAGTTTCTCCGTTTGTTCGCCCTGACCGCTTAACATCTATCACCATGGATCTGCAAGAACGCCAACGCAACCTCAGCGCTACGCTGGGTCAACTCGAGAAGCAATTCGGCAAAGGCACAGTGCTGCGCCTGGGGTCGAAGGAATCGATCCTGCCGGTGAGTTCCATCTCCACCGGCGCGATTTCTTTGGACTACGCGCTCGGCGTAGGCGGATTCCCACGCGGCAGGATCTGCGAGATCTTTGGACCTGAATCTTCGGGCAAGACGACAATCGCGCTGCAGGTGATCGCGCAGGCCCAGGCCAATGGCGGCATGGCGGCGTTTGTCGACGTGGAGCATGCGCTGGACCCGGTTTATGCAAAGAAATTGGGTGTGGACGTGGATAATCTGCTGGTATCGCAGCCGGACTACGCCGAGCAGGCGCTGGAGATCACCAGCGTCCTGATCAGCTCGAATTCGGTGGACGTGCTGGTGGTGGACTCGGTGGCGGCGTTGGTGCCGAAGGCGGAACTCGATGGCGAAATGGGCGACCAGTTCGTCGGGATCCAAGCCCGTCTGATGTCGCAGGCGATGCGTAAGCTGACCGGCATCGTATCCAAATCGAATACGTGCCTGATCTTCATCAATCAGATCCGCGAGAAGATCGGCGTCATGTTCGGATCGCCCGAGACGACCTCGGGTGGGCGCGCTTTGAAATTCTACTCCTCGGTTCGCGCCGACATTCGCCGCATCGCAGCCATCAAGGAAGGCGACGTGGTGATCGGCAATCGCACCAAGGTGAAGATCGTGAAGAACAAGGTGGCGCCGCCGTTCCGCGAGGCGGAGTTCGACATTCTTTACGGTGAGGGCGTGTCGCGCGAAGGCGATTTGATCGATCTCGCGGTGGCGAATAATATCGTGGAGAAGAGCGGCTCATGGTACAGCTACAAGGGCGAGCGCATTGGACAGGGGCGTGAAAACGCGCGCCAGTTCATGAAGGACAATCCCGACACGCGGAACAAGCTCGACCTGGAAGTCCGCACAACGTTGGGTTTGATTCGCAAAGATCCTTCCGCTCCGGTCGCAGCGGTGGCCGAGCTTCCAGCCGAGCCCGCTGTGGCTAAGCCGGCGGGCCGTCGGTAGTTGCTTCCGCGTCCTGCTGCTGCGCTTCGGCCGCGGCAGCAGGCCCGGCCGCTTGCGCTTCGGCCAGAACGGCTTGAGCTCGTTCGACGTCAGCGCGCGCGACACGGATGTGAAACTCCAGGTTCGGCAGCGTTGAGTCGCCCACCAGCACGTTCGGAATGCCTGCCGCGTCCAGAACGCTCTTCACTCCGATAGCTTCGATTTCCCCGGTGGCGCCCATCATCGACGCGATCGGCACGGCGTCCAATTCACGAGAAGGATCTGCCAATTGCGGCGCGTCCGGGTCGTAGTTTGCCAACAGCGCTTCCGATTGCGGGACGTCGTGTTCGGCAACTCGCACTTCGCATGAGCCCTGTACTACGCCTGGCATGGAATCGTTGAAGATGACCGCGTTCACTTCGTGGGCAGCGAGATATTCGTGTACCTTGGCCGCGTCGCGATTCGCGTCCTGATCCGCCGATCGGTAAACCGTCACCAATTGCGCTTCGCCGTTCATGCCTATGAGAATAGCGCACGGTCTGTGTCCGCTCGCGAAGCTCCCTGATACCGCCAGCCCGGTTGCCAGCGCCAGTGCGCCGTCACGACTTGTGTTAGGTCACGACCCTTGAGTAGATGCTCCAGGGCATACCAGATGGCGCGGTGACCGACAAGGAGCTCAGCCGCCGGCGTGTCGTGAAGAAAGGCTGCAACGCGGCGGCATACATCCAGGTAGCTCTCGCCGTCAGGATAGGGCGTTGCGATGTATTGGCCGCGATTGGTTTCGATTTGCTGGGATGCGGACCGGGTCATGGCACCGAAGTCGACCTCACGCAGTCGTGCGTCGCGGTGGATGATGACGTCGGACCGACTACCAAACGCGATCTCGGCTGTGCGATAAGACCGCTGCAGGTCCGAGCACCAGACCTCGCGTATATCCGGATAACGCACCGCGAGTTCCGCGGCTTGCCGTTCTCCCACCGGCGACAACGGAGCATCGGCGTGGCCTGACGCTATGCCGGCTTCATTGTCCATCGAGGTGGCGTGGGTTTCAAAGCAGATCACTT
>DASQDN010000695.1:0-7534 GCA_035634155.1 Bryobacteraceae bacterium
GCACGTTGGCCGGTCTTTGAGCGTTGTCGTCGTCTTTTCTACGATTCCACATGGGGCGAACTCCTTCGAGAGCTGGGCAGGATTCTGTGACCGGATCAATGCCTCGAAACTCATACTATAAACCATCTGAGGGGTCCTACAACGGCGCCCGTGCACTGTCTTACAACCTTTTTATGGGTGGTGGACCACCAAACAGGGGCGCCACATGGAGTGACACACAATGTGAGCCATAATAAGGGCGTGTCCAGCCGAATCCGGGAACTCGAGCAGCAGCTCGAAAGCGTGGAAAAGCAACTACGGCTTTTCCAGCGCGTCAGCCGCTTCATGGTGCGCGACATTAAACTCAGCGATGCGCTCCGCAACGTCGTCGCGCTGATGGTGGAGTTCCTGCATTGCGAGTCGTGCCTGCTATACCTGCTCGACGGGGACCGGCTTGTGCTTTGCGCCTCGAATGACCCTGATTCCACGGCCGTCGGTCACGTCAGTTTGAAGCTCGATGAAGGCTTGACGGGTTGGGTTGCGCGGGAACGCCGGCTGCTCGCGATTAGCCGCGATGCCTACACGGATCCCAGGTTTAAGTATTTCAAAAATCTACCCCAAGACCAGTTCGAAGCCTTCTTATCGGCGCCTGTGATCTGGCGCAATCGCGTCATTGGTGTCATCAATGTCCAGCATCGGGCCGCACACGCGCACACCGGAGGCGAGCTGGAGATGATTACCACCGTCGGCGAACAGATTGGCTGCATGCTGATGCTTGCGCACGCAACCAGTTCGGACACCGCGGCCCACCTCGTAGAGCACGTTCTCGGTACCCCTTCACGGCATTGAAATCAATCGCGATGCGGTCCTCGATAGCCTTCTTCCTTTTGTGCTGCGCGAGCCTCGCGGCGGCTCCACGCATGGAGATGCAGTTCTTCCATGACGTGAACCAAGAAGAAATGAAGTTCGGGTCCATCGGCTTTTGTTCGGCGACCCGGGGTGTCGCGGTCGGAGTCCTGGTGAAGAAAGGGTCGGTGAAACCCGTGGCCATGGTCACGTCCAACGGCGGCCAGACATGGACCCAAATGGAGACCGATGAGCCTGGGTACGGCGTGTTCTTTCTGGACGAGACCTCAGGTTGGATGCTGACCGAATCGGGTATCTGGTTCACCGACGAGTGCGGCCGGAGCTGGCGTAGGATTCACAAAAGACGAGGTTTACGCGAAATCCGGTTCGTTTCGCAATCGCGCGGATGGGCGGTGGGCGAGAACAAGACCGCGATCGAGACCTTCGACGGCGGCAAGACGTGGACGAAGATGAAGGCGGCAGCCGACCTCGATGTAAACGCCGAGCGAACCTCGTTCGGAGTCATCGCTCCGCTGAACGCGAAAGACGTGCTGATTGTCGGCCGGTCGGCTCCGATCCGGTTCCGTCGCTTCCCCGTCTGGCTCGATCCGTTTCCGCAACTCCGCCGTGAATTGCCGGCGATGACGGTCACTCTCGAGACTCGCGACGGAGGCCAGACGTGGAAATCGTCGAAAGCTTCGATGTTCGGCCGCGTGTCGGCCATGGCGACTGCCAAGAGTGGAATCGGGCTGCTGCTGGTTGAGTTCGATGAGTTCTTCGAATATCCGTCCGAACTCCACCGGCTGGATCCGCAGACTGGAAAGAATACCGTCACGATCCGCCGTAAAGACTTTGCAATCACCGATGTGGCGGCGAGCACAAGCTTATATGCGGCGGGATTTCAGCCGCCTGGAGCCCTGTTCCAGAGCCCTATTCCCGGTAAAGTGCGGATCGCCCACAGCAAGGACGCGCAGACCTGGGCGGAGTACGAAGTCGACTACAGGGCGGTGGCAACGCGGGTAACGCTGGCCGAATCGGGCGGGCGGCTTTGGGCCGCAACCGATACCGGGATGATCCTCAGCCTCGTCCCAGAGTGATGCCTTCGACAGCTCCTGCCGGGGCGGCCTTTCTGCGGCGATAGCGGATCTTACAAGGGCGGAAGCTGACGAAGTTCTTCCGGCAGAACTCACACCGGCGTGGCTTAGCGCCCAATGCCATGAAGAACTTCCACGAGGCAGGCGGGCGGTAATACGTCGGCTGCCACAGGCTTAATTCAAGTCCGTAGCAACGAGGGCAACGCGCGTATATCGCGTTCAGGAAATCCCATAAAGTTTGCGTCCACCGCTCATCGCAATCCTTGCATCGAAGCGGGAAAAAGCCCAACACCTTCCGCGCAGATTCCCAAAACCCTTGAGAAAGGGAGCTTCTAACGTTCCTCGAATTGCACTTGGGACAGCGAAACGGTTGCACGGTAGACCAAACTGCCCCACTAGTTTAACTTGATTTTTAGCTGACGTATCTCAGGTCATAACCTTAGGTGATGTGTACTCTTCGATGTAGGTTCGGAAGGCCCCAAGGATACTCCGAGAGACGCGTCCGGGGGGATGGAGGTGCAATCCTTCAATTTCGGATACGGGCAATACGTCGCGGGTGCTGGAGGTGACGAAGACCTCGTCAGCCTTCTCAAGGTCGTTTAATGTAAGACGGCTTTCGGAAATTCGCACGCCAGGGACGTGGATGTCGGTCAGAAGGACCTCGCGCGTGATGCCGGGCAGACAGCCCGAAGCCAGTGGCGGGGTGTAAACATCTTCTCCGAAGACGGCGAAGATGTTGGCGGAAGTACATTCAGCCACTTCATTGGCTTCGTTTAGCAGAACCACCTCATCGAAGCCGCGTTCGTGCGCTTCGTGATACCAATTGAGATTGAACGCCCAGGAGAGGACCTTCGTCCGAGAATAGGGCGAGGCAGCGAAGCGACCGTTCGGCACGACGCAAAGGCGCATCGACTCCCCCCAGTTGGTCAGGTCCGTGGTCATCGCCACCAAGTCGAAGGCGCGATCCGTGCCAGGGCCTACAAATGCGGTACCCGAGTTTTTAACGATACAGACTCGCATGGTGGCATCGGGGCATTGGTTTGCCTCGATGAGCTGCAGCAGCCGCCTGTGAAGCCACTCCGGGCTGGAAGGGAAGGGAACGCGCAGCAACTCGGCATCCCGCTTCATTCGGGCCCAGTGCCGCTCGAATGCGAAGAGAGCGCCGCGAGCCACTCGGAAAGTCGTGAAAACTCCCCAACCCATCAATATGCCCACTTGGCCGGTGGTGAAGACCGGGTCAGAAGCGCCGCGAATCTCGTCGTTGTGCAGAACGAACCGGTGCAGCATGGCCTAATTGTACTCCGCTGCCTTTAAACCCAATTTGGAAACGGATTGACCTTCGCGCGCCGGCACTCTTCGATTAAATCGGGGACGCGACGGCGGCGGCGCATGAGCAGGTCGAGCACCCGGTGCAACTCGTCGCGATCGCCATTGAGCCAGTCGGCGGGAAGTTTGGCGAGGGCGTCGTCTACGATTTCCTCCGGGAAGTTGACGATGCGATCGAGCCAAGGTTGGAAGTCTTGCAGCCCGCGCACGTCGGTGTAAACCTTTGGCCGAAAGTATAATCCCGAAAGCGCCGAGTCGGCGTAGGACCAATGCGGGCCGTTAAAGATGTAGCCATGATCCACCATCAACGCCAAAAATCCTGTGCGCAGAGCGTGGCCTTGAAAGGATGGCATGTACTGGCGCAGCCGCCCGCGGACGAAGATGGATTGACGGGCGTCGGCGTTGCCAGTCCATTTGTCGAAAGCAAGAATTCCGTGGAACTCGGTGCGGTTCTCGATGCGGTCGAGAATGGTGTCCGGAACGAAATCGTACACAGCCACGCGGTTGGGATCGCCCGGGTAGCGCGAGCCGAAGTGCCAGCCCGGCGTCGCGGGCAGCCGCTGATTGCCCAGAAGGATGCCGACTTCGGGGTTACCCGCCAGAAACTCCGGCGTCAGGCTGACAATCGCGGTTTCGGGCGCGGTCAACTGCAGGTGCTGGAGGAACGTGGACGCGATCCACTCGTTGACCAAAACGCGGCGGTGTTGGGGATTGTTGCGGAGCTTGACGATATAGAAGTGCCCGTCTTCGGCTTCAAGCAGATGAGACTGTGCACCGCCGCGCATCTTGCGGATGAATCGCGTGGCGTTAACGGGCATGATCGAGGTAGTAACCTATGCGAGAGGAGTAATGAATGCCAGAAGAAATTCCAACCCCGCCGCCCGCGACTCCAGCTCGCAGCAAAGACGAAGTTGCGCTGGAACTGATGAAGTTCATTGCCATATCCACGGGATATGGGAAAGGGTCGGGCGGCGCCGGTTATGGAGCTAAAGGCGGTCGCTCGGCAGAAGAATACGCCGACGCTCTGCTCGAGCTATTTGAACGCTGCCGGACCGTGGTGAACCGGTAGCGGGTATGGGCAGGCGCGGCCAAACGCCTGCCCTTTCAGCCAAGGATCGAGCGCCGTTAACGCCGACGACCCGCCGTTTTCTTCACCGCCTTCTTAGCGCCTTTCTTGGCGGCGGCCTTCTTTGCGGGCATCTTCTTAGCTACGGCCTTTTTCGCCGGCGCTTTCTTTGCCGCTGCCTTCTTGGCCGCAGCCTTTTTAGCCGCTACTTTCTTGCCCGCAGCCTTCTTGGCCGGAGCTTTCTTACCGGCTGCTTTTTTGGCCGGAGCTTGTTTCGCCGCGACCTTCTTGGCTGCTACCTTTTTACCTGCGGTTTTCTTGCCAGCGGCCTTCTTCGCGGGTGCGTTCTTTCCAGCAGACTTCTTGGCGCCGCCACCACCACCGCCGCCGCCGCGACGCTGGGAGGACTTCTTCGCCGGCTTACGAGCGCTGCCCCCACCGCCTGAGGCTTCCGATTCCTCGCTGGCTGTTTCGCGCTCTTCCTCGGCCGACATGTCTTCGACGTCGACTTCTTCGTCCTCTTCCTCTTCTTCCTCGTCGTCTTCGTCCGCGCTGGAGCCAGATGCGGCCGAACCGGAGTTCGACGCAGACGAACCGGTCACGCCGGCATCTTCGTCGTCGTCTTCATCCTCGTCATCGTCGTCTTCGTCAGCGCCTTCGCCGGCATCGTCGTCCTCTTCGTCGAGATCGTCATCATCCTCGTCATCGTCGTCGTCATCTGCGGTGGCCGAGATGACACGAGAAGGCCGTTTGCCGTCTCCGCTATCGTCGTCTTCTCCGTACTCGCCGAGTTCGGATTCGAGTTCAACGTGCTCGTCTTCGTACTCGAAGTCGTCCCCTTCGTCTTTGCGAGGGAGCAAGCGGACATCAGTCATTCGAAAATGCCTCCTATCCAGCGTTACAACACAACATAGAATAACTCGTTTTGAGAGCGAGGCAAGCGAGTCAACGTAGAAAAGCAAAAGCCCCGCGCACTATGAGATGCGCGGGGCCCCAATTTCCGTACGCGAAGGTTCTACTGCATGCCTGCGCCACTGGCGAAAGCCGATGCCATGCGACGGCTGGCCGGACGTTTTGCGCTACGCACCGGCTGCGCGGAAGCTTTGGCCGCCTTGCGCGTTGAGGCTTTCCCCAGGGATGCGCGGTTCTGCTTCTTCGGTGTCGCCTTGGTGCGCTCTACTTGGGAAGCTGTGGGAATGATGAGCACGTCGCCGATCTCCGCTTCCGACTGATCGTTGATCGACGCAATGCTGTTCACCGGCATATTGAAACGTCGAGCGATAGATTCAAGCGTGTCACCCGGGCCCACGCGATGGACACGCCAGGAAGCGCGGCGTTCGGCCGGAATGGTTTCGAGGGCGGCAAGCACGTTTCCTTTCGCACCTTCCGGAACATGCAACTGGAAGCCAGCGGGGGCTACGCTGCCAAGCACTGACGGGGTCATGTCGCGGAGATCAGAGACCGGACGGTCCGCGATGTCCGCGACCAACGCCAAGTGCGTGGGCGCGTCAACCTCGATGGTGTCGTAGGTGAGCGGAGCATCGGTCTCGATGTTCTCGATGCCGTAATCCTTCGCGTTCTTGTGCATGATCGTCATCGCGAGGATGATCGGCACGTAATTCGTGGTTTCCTTCGGGATAGCATTCCGAGCACGAAGGTCCCAGAAGTCGGCGTACCCCGTCCGCTGGACCGCTTTCTCAACGCATCCGTCGCCGCAGTTGTATCCGGCGATGGCGAGATACCAGTCACCGAACTTCTCATACAGGTCGCGGAGATGCTTTGCGGCGGAGCGGGTAGACTTTTCTGGATCTAACCGGTCGTCGGTGTAGGCCGTCTGATTGAGGCCATATTGGCGTCCGCGCCACTTGATGAACTGCCACATACCGACGGCAGCCTTATTGGACATAGCGCGCGGCAGGAACCCGGATTCAGCCTGAGCCAAATAGATCAATTCCTGAGGAACGCCTTCCTCGGCGAGAATCTTTTGAATGAGCGGCTTGTATCGACCAGCCCGGCGAAGACCGGCCAGCAATGTGTTACGGCCGCGGTCGGAACTGAAGTAGTTGATATAGCTGAGCACCGCATCCGTCATCTGGAGCGGCAACTGAGAAACCGTGGCCTGCAACTGCTCCTTCACCCTGGGAGTCAAGGTGGGGTCCACAGGGAAGGTCATCTCGAGAATATCTTCAAGTGGGGCCTTATCGTAGGCGGTTTGAACTGAAAAATCGCCCGCCCCCATGCCATTCACGTCGTACTTGTGGATGGCCGCGACCAGATCTTCTACTTTCTTCTCGATCTTGTATCGATCCGGGTGGTTATCCGGCGTGGTAAGCAGGAGGTCGATGGCCTTATCGAACTCGGCCCGGGCGGTGGCGATGTCGCCGTCCTGGTAAGCCTTCTTGCCGGCTGAGAAACGCTCATCCACCTGCCGCAGGCGAACGTCGACAGCCGTAGGCTTCGGTGGAAGTTGTAATGTAGATTTCAGATATGAAGGCGATTCGGCTACTGTGACAACCGGGACTACTTGCGGACTATCTATGACTGATGAAGCAATTGCCTGCTTGGGAGCCGCCGGCATGAAATCCATTACAAACCGCTGATGGGTTGAGCTCCCAGCACAACCTACTAAAAACAATGTACTTAACGAGCAGAAACAGCATTTTAGCCGCTTACGGGTTTCGATCATTCTTCCCCTTTGGCGCTTTAAGATTTGATTACATTTGATTCTAGGACTTTAACGTATCCGGGTACTCTGGGTCAAGCAGTCACAGTCCTGGGTTGAAATGACACAAATGCGGGGTGAATGGTGTAGCCCTGCCTACTGAGGGGGATAGGGATATCTTAGAGAGAACGTATGCGGTTCTGGTTGTCGCGCGAGACCACGATTCCGATTCGTGAGCAACTCGGCGCGCAGATCGTTCTCGGTATTCTCAGCCGGCGATTGCCTCCGGGCGAACGGTTACCTAGCGTGCGTGAACTCGCTCGTAGATTGAAGATTCATCCGAACACCGTCAGCGCGGTGTACCACGATTTGGCCGAGCGCGGTTGGGTGAGGCGTCGCGCAGGGGCTGGAGTATTCGTAGCAGATCGCATTGCTGCGCCCAGAATCCCTTCGGCGGCGGTGTTTGCTGAGCGGTGTTTGGAAGAGGGGCTAGCTCAAGGCTTCTCGCGATCCGACCTGGAGAAGGCATTTACCGCGGCGTTTCAAGGAGCGGAAGAAACT
>DASQDN010000696.1:0-9064 GCA_035634155.1 Bryobacteraceae bacterium
CGTGCGGGTGAATGAGGATATTCCGCATAGCCTTTCGATTCTGGCCGGGTACGAACTTCCCCTTTTCCGCGGGTCGACGGGCTGGAAGCGCGGCGTGTTCGGCGGATGGCAAGTGCAGGGCATTGCGCAGAAAATGTCCGGGCGCATGTTGAACGGGGTGGATGCGTATTCCACCGGCGTCGATCCTTTCATCTCCGGGCCTAAGGAGCCGGACATGTACTATTTCAATGCGTGCACGATCAATCGGCAGGGTGTGCGTCAGAACTGCGCTACGCCGGATCAGCCGGCGGCCTGGATTCAACGGCCGGCCGATACGTTACGCGTGGCGAGCAGCCGTTGGTCGCAATTGCGTGAGATGCGTCCTATGCTCCTGAACGCTTCGCTATTCAAGAGCTTCAATATCACCGAGCGCGTGCGGGCGCAGTTCCGATTTGAGTCGTTCAACACGTTCAACACACCGTGGTTCGGGCAGGCGCAGAACGGTCTGGATAACGCGCGTTTCGGCCTGCTCGGGAACTCGCAGACCAACGATCCTCGGAACACCCAGGTGGCGCTGAAGATCAACTTCTAACGTCACTTGAAGGCTTCGGGAAACAGGTTGTAGCTGGTGTTCGGGGCATAGAAGTAACCCATGGACACCAGCGCAACATCGTTGCGATAAAGCGGGTCCTGCATCAGAGTGACGTGCCGGGTTGTCGACGGCACGGTTGTGGTGGCGATGCGCAGGACACCATTGTCGGCCAGAATTAATTCTTCCCGCCAATCGCCCATAATGTCGGCGATGGCAACCAACCGCCCGGGAAACTCACCCAGCTTCTCGGGCGATCCGTATTTCTGAAACGCCACTGTGTTGTTTCGATACGCGAACACGTGATAAACCTTCTGCGGGGCGTCTAGCCAATAGAAGGGCCGCAACGTGATCGAACCTAGGTCTTCCTTCGACAACAGCTTGCCGTCGCGCGCCGAGTACAGGAACTGGCCCAGTTTGCGATTCTGCTCCGCGCCATAGAACTCATACCCAGGATTCTTCGGGTCGATGTCGGCGAACACACCCCAATCGTGGATATGCGTCGTCGGATCGGGGTGGCCCCAGATCATCTTGCCCGTCTTCGCGTCAGCCACCTGGATGCCGTAAATCGGCTGCCGCGTCTCGTATCCATACGCGATCTCGAGCCCAGGCCGCTCAGGAACGATGTCGGCCGTGTAGAACAGATCGGGATGGCCGAGCCCATTCGACCACAGCGTCTTGCCGTTATCGTCAATCATCACCGATCCCAGCGCGACTTCTTCTTTGCCATCGCCGTCGAAATCGTAGACATGCATGCCGTGGCTGCCCTGACCGCGCACCGCCGGCTGTGTGTCATCGCCGAACCATCGCCATACTTTCACAAGCTTTCCATCGATGAGGTTCCATGCGTCGACGTACATCAGCGTGTAGGTGCCGCGCGCCACCAGCAAGCTCGTCCGTTTGCCGTCCAGCCTGGCCAGTCCTATCTGGTTGCGGTTGACACGATTGCCGCGGTCGTCGCCCCACCGTTTGGGGTCGCCTCGCTCCACCCAGTCGGCCCGAGCGATCTCTTTACCCGTCATCCCGTTGAGTACGACCACGTACTCGGGACCGTCAATCACAAAGCCGCTGGGACTGATGAGCGCTTCCTCTTTGGTCGCCGCATAAGGCGCCATCTTCAATGCGACCTCGGCCTTGCCGTCGCCATCGAGATCCGCTGCGATGTACGGCGTCCACCAGACGCCCATATTCATGTTCCAGCCGAGATCGTACCGCCACAAAAATTTACCGGTCTTGCCGTCGTACGCCTCCAGTTTGTAGGTATCAGGGCTGGGGCGCTGGGTGCCCGGGTCGAGACTGCCCGCCGGCTGTTTGATGACGAAGTCATACACGCCATCCCCATTCAGGTCAGCGATGGCGGTCTTGTTCGCGGCGTAGTCGCCCTGGAATTGAATGGTGAAGACCTGGTTGGGCGGCGCGTTTGCCGGCAGGGAAGCCTTGTCCGACGGAGCCTGCTCGCGGCCTCCCACCACAGGACGGACATACCACGCGTTGGCTTTATCGCGTGCGGCCGTGGCGTCGACCAGGTTCGTGCTTGCGGTGAGCGGGCGCGGTGTGATCTTCACCGCGCGACCACCGGCCGTTTCGCGATACACGTTAAAGGCGACATCGCCGGGATCGCTCTTCAAGAGACGCCATCCCAGGTAAACCTTGTTTTCGTCGTTCACCACGGCGATGAGGCCGCGATTCAGCGTTTCCTCCGCCACTGCGCCTGTCGCCGCCACCAGCAGCACGGCCACTAGCGCCCATTGATTCGGCATCGATTCCTCCACTCCTCCTAATACGTCGACGATTCGCGTTCAGTCGCTATCATGAGAATTCTATATTCAGGAGATAACAGTTTTTGCGTGCGGGCATCTCATGTGTGATCGCGCCCTTCGTGTATGGAACTGAACCTCAGCCTTCGCGAACTGCCCTCGGTTGATGAAGTCCTGCGCCGGATCGATTCGCGATGCCCGCGCGACTTACTGGTTGCTGAGACCCGCCGCGTCCTGGATCGGATTCGCGAGCGTGTCAAGTCGGGATCGCCCGTCGATTTTTCCAGCATCCCGCGGCAAGTCCTGGAGGCTCTCCAGAATCTCGAGCGGCCGTCGCTACGACGCGTCATTAATGGCACGGGCGTTGTGCTGCACACCAACCTTGGACGCGCGCCGCTGTTGAAGGATACCGCGGGAGAAGGCTACTGCAACCTTGAATATGACCTGGAGACGGGCAAGCGCGGCAAGCGCGATGCTCACGCGTCTTCCCTGATCGAGCGGCTGACCGGACGGCCGGGTATCGTCGTGAATAACAACGCGGCGGCTGTTTTCCTGGTGCTCAATGAACTGGCTGCGGGCGGGGAAGTGATCGTTTCGCGCGGCGAATTGATTGAGATTGGCGATGGGTTTCGCATCCCGGACATTATGGTCAGGTCGGGCGCGATTCTACGTGAGGTGGGCACCACCAACCGAACGCGGGTGGACGACTACCGCGCCGCGATCAACGAAAACACAAGGCTGATCCTGAAGGTTCACCCCAGCAACTTCCGCATCTCCGGCTTCACCGAAACTCCGGGAGTCGCCAAACTGGCCGCGCTGGCGCGCGAACGGGGCATTCCTTTATATGAAGACCTGGGCAGCGGCTGCATGGTGGACCTGAAGCCCTTCGGTGTGGAGGAGCCCGTCGTCGCCGACAGCATCAAAGCTGGCGCGCATGTAGTGTCCTTCAGCGGGGATAAACTCCTGGGTGGGCCGCAGGCAGGCATCATCGCAGGCGAGCCCGAACTGATCACCCGCATCCGCCGCAATCCAATGTTCCGAGCCTTGCGCGTGGATAAGCTCACGTATCACGCGCTGGAGTCGAATTTCCGGCGGCTGCTCTTCTGCCAATGGGATCAAATCCCGGCGCTGCGCATGATCACCATGCGCGCCGAACGTATTCGCGTGCGCGCCGAGCGTGTGTCGCATCAACTCATGGGCTGGGACGTCGAGGTGCGGCCTGGCTTGTCCATCATTGGAGGCGGCTCGACACCCGAGCAGGCTTTGCCCACATGGCTGCTTTCGTTAAGTGTGCCGGATCCGGTGCGGTTTGAAGAGGAATTGCGCTTAGGAGATCCGGCGGTCGTCGGCAGGATTGAGGACGACCGCCTGGTCTTGGATTTGCGTACGGTGTTTGAAAGTGAAGAAGACGAACTGATCGAGGCGCTAAATCAGGCGCGTTCCAGATAGCTGCCATCCGCTGTATTCACGCGAATGGTCTCGCCTTCGGTGATGAAGGCGGGCACCTGAACCACCAGCCCCGACTCGGTCTTCGCCGGCTTGGTCACGTTCGATACCGTGGCGCCTTTCAGACCCGGCTCGGTTTCGATCACCTTCAACTCGACCGACGGCGGTAGTTCGACGCTCATCGGCTTGCCCTCGTAGAATTCGACGTTTACCTTGATGTTGGGAATCAGGTAATCCACGGCGTCGCCCAGAAGATCGCGCTTCAGTTCCACCTGTTCATACGTCTCAATATTCATGAACGTGTAGTTCTCGCCGTCGTCGTACAGGTACTCCATCGGCTGCTCGTCGAGAATGGCGCGTTCCACTTGTTCGGTGGAGGAGAAGCGGTTGTCCACCATGGAGTTGTTGCGCAGATTGCGCATGCGAACCTGGACAAAGGCGCGGAGGTTACCGGGCGTCCTGTGCACCATGTTGAAAATCGAGTACAGGTCGTTGTTCCACTTGATGACCATTCCCGGCCGGAGAGATGAAGCTTGCATATCGAATCTCCCATTCTAACAGCACCCCGAAAGGCTCTGGTCCTCTCATCAGGCGGCATGTTTGGGGCATATCAGGCCGGCGCATGGGAGGTCTTGAGCGAAACGTTCCAGCCCGATATTGTTGTGGGCGCGTCGATTGGCTGCCTGAATGGATGGGCGATCGCGGGCGGATGCAGCCCTCGCGAACTGGTGAATCGATGGGTCGCATTGAACGACACCTCGCGCAAACTGAACGGCGAGAAGCTGCACCGGTGGGTGCGGGAACTGTACGGCGCCTATCAACCTGCTAAGGAGTTTGGCGTCGTCGTAACGGATCTGTTGCGCCTCAAGCCGAAGCTCTTCACCACACCCGATATCGCGTGGGAGCATTTGGCGGCTTCATGCGCGATTTTCGGATTGCTGCCTCAGATGCGAATCGAAGGGCGGCTTTACAGCGACGGCGGTCTGCTGCATCCAGTGCCGTTGTGGGCGGCGTGCGAGATGGGCGCAACCGAGATTGTGGTCATCAATGTACTGCCGGCTATGCCGGGGTCGGTGCTGCAGGCCTGTGTCCGCGCATTCCGTGCGGTGGCTCCGAAGCCTCCTGCCGTTCCCGCCGGTCCTCGGGTCACCGTGCTGGAGCCCGCTCGTTTCCTCGGCTCGCCGCTGGAGTCGATCTATTGGAGCGAGTCGAATGCCCGCCGGTGGATCGACCAGGGACGCGAAGAGGCGATGCGCGTTATCGGGCAGAATACAGGATGATCTGCGTGCAGCGGAACAGCGCCAGAGTCTTGCCGGTTTGCTCGTGCCGCACAACGGCGTCCCACACCTGCGTGGTCTTCCCGCGATGCGGACGCGTAGCCTCGCACAGCAGCACGCCTTCGGTCGCGGTGCTGAGGAAGTTGCTCTTCAACTCAATCGTCGTGAAACCCTGCGCCCCTTCCGGGAGATCGACGCGCGTGCCGAAGCCGCACGCCGTATCGGCCAGCGCCACCACTGAGGCGGCGTGCAGATAGCCGTTCGGCGCAAGGAACTCGGGCCGGATCGTCATGCGCGCCTGCAGTCGACCGGGCTCGGCCGCAAGCACCTCGAACCCGAGCCACCCCGGCAGATGCCCCTTGCCCCAGGAGTTTAGTTGTTCGAGGCCGACCATGGAATCTCATCGTACCGCTGGAGAATGCCGGCGACATCGGGGAAGATGGCGACGCATCCCGCCTCCCGCAATTGCTCCTCGGAAAAGCCGCCGCAGAGCACGCCGATCGGCCGCATTCCGCCGCGCCTGGCTGCGATGGCATCGTACGGCGTGTCGCCGATCACCAACGCATCTTCGGGGCGCGCGCCGGGCACCTTTGCCAAGGCTGCCTCGAAGATATCCGGGTGCGGCTTTGACCTTTCCGCATCGTCGGACGAGGTCTGTCCGTCGGTCATTCCCTCGATCCCCAGCAGCTTCAGATAGCTTTCCAACTCCTCGCCCTTGGCTGACGTACCGAGCACAAGCTGGTGTCCGTCGATATGTATGCGCTCGAACAGCTCACGTACCCCGGGGAAGGGTCGCACCGTATGCATGTGGTCCGACGCGAAGACTTTCGCTCGGCGATCGGATAGTTCTTCGCCGATCCGGTCGCTATCCTCAGGAGACAGGAACTCCTTCAGCAACTCGTCCGAGCCCTTGCCGATCTGTCCCCGAATGCGATCAAACGCGAAGTGGAAACCGTACTCGGAGAAGGCTGTCTGCCAGGCGGCGGCGTGCGCTTTTACCGAGTCGATCAAGGTTCCGTCTACGTCAAAGATAAGGATCATCTGTGCTGGAGACTCTTCTAGCTTCGGTTTTGCTACTGAATGAAGTGAACACCATGCGCGCGAACCCTGCCGCGTACGCCGCGCACCTGGAGCAGTTGCTTCCGTTCTATAAGGGTGAGATCCTGCGCGCGCCGCGGCGTACGCCTCTGCGTACCAAGGAAGGCGCCGCCGCTGTGCAGGAGGCCATCCGAGCGCTGCGATCCGCCCAGCCGCTCCCGCGTCTGCGCGAGCTTCCCGCGTTGCGCCGTGCGGCCGAAGATCACGTGAACGAGATCGGGCCCAGAGGATTGGTGCGCCACGAGAGCCTTGATGGGACGCGACCCGCCGATCGGGTACGTCGCTACATGCGGGGTGCGGTCGGTGTCGGCGAGGTGATCAGCTTCGGCCCGGAAGAAGCGCGGGATGTTGTCATCGACCTGCTTGTCGATGACGGAGTGCCCGGTCGCGGGCATCGCAAACTGCTGCTCGATGAGCGTTTTCGTTACGGTGGCGCGGCGTGCGGACCCCACTCGGTGTACCGCCACATGTGCGTGATCGACATGCTGGTCCCGGCTGGTAACATGGCATCGGAAGATGCAGCCGAACCTGTTCAGCCTTGAGCCAACACGCAAGACCTACAGCGTCTCGGAGCTGAACGCTCGCATTCGCGGGCTGCTGGACCAGCACTTGGGCGAGATCTGGGTTTCGGGCGAGATCTCGGGCGTTCGGCTGGCCGCCAGCGGTCATTACTACTTCACATTGAAGGACGGCGACTCGCAGGTGCGGTGCGCGTGCTTCCGCATGTCGGCTCGCTATTTGCGCTTCAAGCCGGCCGATGGTGTGGCGGTGATCGCGCGCGGTCGGTTGGATGTATACGATGCTCGGGGGGAGTACCAGCTTTTGGTGGAGCATCTGGAGCCACAAGGCTACGGCGCTCTACAGTTTGCCTTTGAGCAGTTAAAGAAAAAGTTGAGTGCTGAAGGGCTGTTCGACTCGGCTCGTAAGCGCCCCCTGCCCAAGTACCCGCAGCGGATCGGGCTGGTCACCTCGCCTTCTGGAGCTGTGATTCAGGACATCCTCAACATCCTTCCGCGCCGATTTCCGGGGTTGCACGTTCGGTTCTATCCAGCAATGGTGCAGGGTGAAGGCTCGGTAGATCAGGTGTGCCGGGCTCTGCGGTACTTCTCTGATTCACAATGGCCGGACGTGGTGATTCTGGCGCGGGGCGGGGGATCGCTCGAGGATCTTTGGACCTTCAATGACGAGCAGGTCGCGCGAGCGATCTTTGACTGCTCGGTCCCGGTAGTCTCCGCAGTGGGCCATGAGACGGACTTTACGATTGCCGATTTTGTGGCTGACCTGCGTGCGCCTACGCCCTCGGCCGCGGCGGAACTCGTCGTATGTACGCGCGAGCAGGTGCTCGAATCGATCGCCGGCTGCCGCCGTGCCTTGGAGCAGCAGCTTCGATACCGGCTGAGTATCTCGGCGCGGCGGCTCCATGAGCGTGGGGTCGACCGGGCGAGCGCGATCGTTCACCGGGCCATTGGGCGGGCATTCCAGCGTGTCGATGAACTGCAGCGCTGCTCAGCGGATGCAGTCCGCCGCCATCTAAGGTCGCGGCGGCAAAGGTGGCAGGATCTGGAGTCGCATTTGCGTCGGATGGATCTGCGTTTGCGGCTATCGGAAAGCCGGCGACGGCATCAGACGGCCACCGCGCGCATGGCTGCGGCCATGGACTATTACCTCCACGGGAAGCCTGCTACAAGGCTTGAGTCGCTCAAGGCGCAGTTGCATCAATTGAGTCCTCTCAACGTGTTGCAGCGTGGTTATGCGATTGTCCAGGATCCGGCCGGGCACGTCATCAAGAGCTCGCTGGAGGCGCCGTCCGGCTCCGATCTGCAGATCCGCCTTGCCGAGGGCCGCTTGAACGCGCAGGTTAAGTAGAAGTTGAAGTACTAGAAATCCAGCAGGCGACTAAGCATGTTAACCGATTGAGGTGTATACGGTTCTCTGCCATAGTGCAAGCTAGCAAACTACTAGCCATGCGCCTGCGACTCCCAATTGTTTCCCTCCTCGCCTTCGGGTGTCTTGCGTCCATCGCCTCCGCGCAGATGAAGCCGGCGCCGAAACCTGGCGCTGCGGCGATCACTGCGACTGAGGATGAGGCTGGATGCAAGGACTCAGCGCTGCTGGCGCGAGTGCCGGGATGCAAGATCCTGCAGTGCTCGGCCAAGCCCGAAGACGCCGTGGATGTGACCATCGGCGGAACTCTGGAGACCGGGCCGAAGACGGTCGAAGTGGATGGCGCCAGCGAGGTGATCTACTATCTGTGCAACGCCAAGGACGCGGCCGTGGAGATTGCGCCGACTCTGGAAGCGGCGCTGGTGAAGGACTCGTATCAGATCGCGTTTTCCGGCAAGGACAAGGATGACGACAACGTCGTCAGCGCCCGCAAATACAACCAGTGGGTTGAGATTTCGACGTATGTTTACAATGGTCAGCCTGCGTATGTGCAGACGGCGTTGAAGACCGAGCCGGAAGAGTTCAGTTCGGCTGACGATTTCGAGGAGCAGTTCCCGGCGGTGTTGCGGGTGGCGCTTCCAAAAGTGAAGTTCGCGGCGGGTAAGGCCGTGATCGCTCCGGCCGGCGAGAAGGTGCTGGCCGAGATTGCCGCTGTGCTCGCAAAGAAGGTGGATTGGAGGGTGCGGGTGGATGCGTTTGCGGCTGAGGCTGCTACTCCGGCGGCGAATGTGGAGCTATCAAAGGCTCGGGCGACGGCCATTGTGGATTGGCTGGCAGCGCATGGAGTGGAGAAGACTCGATTGGAAGCCGTCGGAGTCGGCGACACGGTTCCGATCCCCGACGGCAAGCAGCGCGTTGAACTCGTGCGGATGTAGACGCCTAGTCTACTTTGGCCGTCACGACGAGATACGCGCCGGGCACAGTCTTGTCCCTGGTTACTTTACCCACGACGAGCTTCTGGCCATCCCTGATCA
>DASQDN010000697.1:0-2673 GCA_035634155.1 Bryobacteraceae bacterium
GGTGACGTGGACGTGGTACAACGTCCGTCGGCGGGGAACAACTATACGCTCGTGGTAGAGATCAATGACAAAGACGGCGGCGCCGATGTCTACGATCTCGAAATTCAGTGGCGCTAGCTTTTGAGGGCCGCGCAGACGGCGTCGGTGAACTGGGAGGTGCTTCCCGTACCTCCCACGTCCGACGTGGTGCATTTACCTTCCAGATATACGGCTTCGACGGCGCTTTGCAGCCGCGTTGAAGCTTCGATTTCGCCGAGGTGCCGCAGCATCATCACGGCCGACAGCATGAGGGCGGTGGGGTTCGCGATGCCTTTGCCGGCGATATCGGGAGCGCTTCCGTGAACGGCTTCAAAGACTGCGTGGTCGTCACCCATATTGGCGCCCGGCACGATTCCTAGTCCACCGACCAGCCCCGCCGCCAAGTCAGAGACGATGTCTCCGTAAAGGTTCGGCATTAGCAGAATGTCAAAAGTTTCCGGACGCATGACGATTTGCATCGCCGCGTTATCGACGATAAGTTCCTTGTAGTCGATCTGCGGATGGCGCTCGGCTACTTCGCGACAGCAGCGAAGGAAAAGCCCATCGCTGAGCTTCATGATGTTGGCTTTGTGAATGGCAACCACGCGTTTGCGGCCATTGCTCGCGTACTTGAAGGCGGCTTCGGCGATGCGGATGGAAGCCCGGCGAGTGATGATCTTCAGGCTTTCCACCACGTCAGTGACGACTTCATGCTCGAGGCCTGAGTAGACATCTTCTGTGTTCTCACGGAAGATGACCATGTCGATCTTGACGTCCATGAAGCGCGTTTTCACACCCGGCAAGGTGCGGACGGGGCGCACGTTGGCATACAGGTCCATCTTCTTGCGGAGAGCGACGTTGACGCTGGAAAAGCCCCCTCCGACCGGTGTGGTGACGGGGCCCTTGAGTCCGACGCGCGTTTCATGAAGTGAATCGAGGATGTAACCCGGCAGCACCTGGCCGAAGTTTTGAATGATGTGAGAGGTGAGCTCGACGCGCTGCCATTTGATGGCAACGCCGGTTGCGTCGACGGCTCGCACTGCGGCGTCGGCTACTTCCGGGCCGATGCCGTCGCCAGGGATAAGGGTTACTGAATAGGCCACGTGGTGATTATACGAGACGCTGCTTCTCCGTCCCGCTGACGATAGAATGGAAGCGCCATCAGTATGCAGGAACCGGTGACCAAGCAGGACTTGTACGATACCGAAGCGCGCATCGGGCCGATATTAGTCCAGCTTGCCGAGGTGCAGATGAATGCAGCCGAACACCTCGAGAAGCTTACGTTGAGAGTCGACCGCCTAGCCGAGGCCCAGCAGCATACGGAGGAACGCCTGAATACGCTGATTACGGTTGTCGACGACTTGGTTCGCCGTCAACGAAGTTGACTATTCAGGCCGAGGCTAGAGTCGCCGGATGTGCTGCCGACGCCTGGACGAAGACGGCGTGTACCTCGCCGAATTCCCTCAATTCGCGGCGTGCGTCAGCCACGGCCGCACTGCGTGCCATGCCGGGGCACGCACCAGCGATGCTATCGGCGACTGCTTGCGGGCTTGACGCCGCAGTTTAGAAGTCCGTTAGAGCTTGGATTGGACGTTACCGCACCACTCCAGCGAAGCCCTTAAAGCACTATGCGAGTATCGCCGTCGCGACGTGTGATGCGCTGGGCGTCCAACCATTCGAGTAGCGGGATTGCGTATTTCCGCGAGACTCCTGTCCAATCCTTGAAGTCGGGTACCGAGAAGCGCTGACCCTTACGGTCAGTGAGGCGTTCCTTCAACCCGTCCAGGGCGGAGATATGAAAGACAAGATCCTCCGATGTGCGAACCAAGCGTTTGTCGCGAAGAAGGATCTGCAGCAGTGTGCGTGCTCGTGCCGGATCGACGCCACACGTCTTCAGGACCTCCGTGAGTGGGGGAACGTTGAGGCCCGCCGCTTTGAAGGCTTCTTCGATGCGCTTGGTCGCCTCCTGCTCGTCGGCCTGTAGCGCTAGCTTGTGGCCCGCGACCCTCACGTGTTCCCCTGCAACGACCAGTTGCCTGGCGCCCGCGAGAATCGCTTCGAACACCGGAGGGGGCGCGGCGGGCATGAGTCGTGTACGAAGCTCTTCCTTGCCGATGCCGGGCAGAAGCGGGTTCGCCTTATGGAACTCGGCCACTATCTGGCGAAACGAACCCCACTTGGCTTCAAGCGCTTCCGTTGTGATTAGCCAATCGCCGAAGCGTTGGATATCGGAAGACACCGTCCACAGCTTCGCGCCGGTACGCGCCACGATGGCGCTGAAGGGAAGCCCATCGGGGGCTTCACCCACGAGTTGGGCCGTGCGCTCGGCAAGCGTGCCGGCGGCGAGTCGCTGAGCCCGGGCCAAAAGGGCATCGCGACGGATGCGGCGAGGCGGATTGCAGTCGATAATCTCACCGCCCCCGATCGTTGTCACCGGGGCCCACATGCGGATGATAAATCGATCTCCCGGCAGGAGCAACAATGGTTCCCGGAGCACGAGGCGGACAAGGACTGAGGCGCCGGGTTCGATCGTCGGGCGGTTGTCGAGCGTTCGAACTTCCGCAGGTACTTCGGCGGTTCCGGAATGGAAGTGGACAGGCGCCCGATTCTTCAGCGGCTTTGCCGACCCAAGCAGGTGGAGCGTAGCTTCGAACA
>DASQDN010000698.1:0-4526 GCA_035634155.1 Bryobacteraceae bacterium
GAAATGAGTTCGGGTCGATGAACCGCTGCGGTGTTGATGCTGACCTTATCCGCCCCGGCCATCAAGATCCTGCGGGCGTCCGCGATGGCTCGGATTCCACCGCCGACCGTGAGCGGGATGAAAACTCGTCTGGCCGTGCGCGCCACAACGTCGGCCATGGTGTCGCGATTATCGCTAGAGGCAGTGATGTCGAGGAAGACGAGTTCGTCCGCGGACTGCTGGTTGTACCGGTCCGCCAACTCTACGGGATCCCCCGCGTCGCGCAGGTTTACGAAGTTGATGCCCTTTACCACTCGGCCGGCGGTCACGTCCAGGCAGGGGATGATGCGTTTCGCGAGCATCGTTATAGCTCCACGAAGTTCTGCACGATCTTCATGCCGATAGGTCCGGACTTCTCAGGATGGAACTGCACTCCGAAGACGTTGTCCTGCTCCAGCACGGACGTGTATGGTCGTGTGTAGGTGGAGGTTGCCGCTGTGGCGTCGGTCACGGGCACGAAGTAGCTGTGCGCAAAGTAAACGTGAGACTGCGGCGCCAGTCCGTTGAGGATGCGCGCAGGCTTGGTGAAGTCGAGCGTGTTCCAACCCATGTGCGGCACGCGAGCATCAGCAGGGAAGCGCTCCACCGCGCCTTCAAAGATGCCGAGTCCGGCCACCTCGGTCGCCTCGCTGCTGCGCTGAAAGAGCGCCTGCAAGCCAAGACAAATGCCTAGGAAGGGAACACCGGCAGTGATGCGCTCGGTCAACGGTTCACGCACACACATCTCGTCGAGAGACCGCATCAACTGGCCGAAGTGCCCGACGCCGGGCAGGATGATCTTCGACGCATCGCGAAGGCCTTTGCCGTCGCGTACCAGCGTATACTCCGCACCGATGGCCTCGAGCGTGTTCTGCACGGACCGAAGATTGCCTGCGCCGTAATCGAGGATGGCGATCATACAAGCAGGCCTTTCGTCGATGGCAACTGATCCTTTAAGCGTTCATTAGTCGAGCAGGCATAGCTCAGCGCACGCGCGAAGCATTTGAAAATCGCTTCAATCTTGTGGTGGTTCGACCGGCCGTACATCACGCGCACATGCACGTTGGCCAGGGCATGCTGGGCGAAGCCGTGGAAAAAGTCTTCGACAAGCTCCACTTCCAGATCACCCACACGCCGCACCTTCACGCGGTCCTTGTACACGCATGCGACACGGCCGCCGAGATCGAGCGCAACGACAGCGAGCGTCTCATCCATCGGCTGCACGAAGTAACCTGCCCGGTTGATCCCCTTGCGGTCGCCAAGCGCCTGGTTCACAAGCTGCCCCAGCACGATGCCTATATCTTCCACCGTGTGGTGCTGATCTACCTGGAGATCGCCTTTGGCCCAGAGACGAAGGTTGAAGCCACCATGTTTGGTGAAGAGTTCCAGCATGTGGTCCATGAACCGAATGCCGGTGAAGACCTCATACTCGCCCGTGCCATCCAACGATAAGTGAGCGGAGATCTGAGTCTCGGTCGTGTTGCGATCGACGCTGGCTTGTCTCATAAAGCTGCCTCCAATTCGTTCACGTTTTCGAGCACGGCTACGGCGCCGTGTTGCCACAGCAGACCAACGAGTTCGTCGCGCTTGGGCTGATTACGATGAGCGATTCCAACGAATCGCACGCTCGCGGCTTGGGCGCTACGCGCATCGTCAATGGTGTCGCCGATATAGGTCAGCGGCAAGTTTGGATGTGCTGCGAGGATATCCAACAGCCCGTCGGGCGCTGGTTTCGAGCGCGCGACGTTGTCATCGGCGACGATCTTCGACCACCGTACGTTTGGGCAGAAACGATCCAAAGTCATCTGTGCTTCAAATTGCAGCCGACCGGTGAAGATGCAGATGGCGTACTGCTCAGCCAGACGCTCGAGAACGCCAGGGGCAACGATCCACCGTTCTCTCTGCATAAGGCCATCGTTGTTCTCGCCGAAGAAGATGCGATTGAATTCCTTCACTACGGTGTCGTAAGCAACTTCAATCCCGGAGTCCGCGAGGATCTTCTGCGTCAGAGCCCAATCGTTGTTCCAACCGCCGGAGTTCTTGTAATCCTGGATCCGGTCCTGGGAAACGTCGGGGCCGCCGAAGTGGCGCACTGTGGCACGAACCGTTTCACGGTACGACTGACTCACGTCGACAAGGACCCCGTCCATGTCGAAGACGATTACGCCTTCCATATTCGCTCCAACTCGGAGATAAAGCGCCGCATCTGATCTCGCGTTCCAATCGTGACCCGTACGCATCCGGCGATCTCGTAGCTGCGATCGCGTACCAGCACTCCGGACTCGCGCAGACGATCGCGTATCTCGATTGCACGTCCGCCAATCTTCATAAGAACGAAGTTGCCCTCGCTGTCGTAATATTCGATGCCGAGCTTTTCCAAACCGACAAACACCAGCTCGCGCGCCGCCAGAACTTCTGTGACATACCGCGTGATGAACCCGCTATCTTGTACCGCCACCCGTGCCGCCATCGCAGCCAACGTATTCACGCTATAAGGCGACTGGCACTTGTGCAGGTACTCGATGTTGGGCGCTTGCGAAAACAAGCATCCGAGCCTCATCCCCGCCATGCCGTAAACTTTCGAGAATGTTCGGCTGACGAACAGGTTTGGATACTCATCCAGGAGGCGGATAGCGGTGATGCCGCAGAACTCGTAGTATGCCTCGTCAATGAGCACGGCCGCATTCGAAGCGCGCTTCAAAATCTTCTCGATCCCGTCCATCTTCACCGCTGTGCCGGTGGGATTGTTCGGGTTCGAAATCAGCACTGCGCGCGTGGTTGGCTGAATGGCCTCCAGCAGCTCTTCCAACGGGAAGTGCAGGGTCCCAGCCCGATAACCGAGTTCCTGTATATGGGCTCCGGCCACTTCCGAATAGAACTTGTACATGGCGTACGAGGGTTGCAGGATGAGAACCTCGTCGCCATCGTCAACGAACGTGTTGACCAGAACCTGGATCGCTTCGTCCGTTCCATTGGTCAACAGCATCTCGTCTTCCGCCACCCGGAAATATGCCGCCAACTCGCGCTTGGCCTCCGCATACTCGGGATATACGGCGAGGCGGCCTTCATCGAGCCGCGACTTCAGGAACTCAATCACCTTGGGCGAGCAGCCGACGGTGTTCTCGTTGAAGTCAAGACGCAGCTTGTCGGCGCGTCCGCCGGTTGGCGGATGATACGGCGCCATCTGCAGCACGGCCTCGCGCGGTCGGATCCGCTTAGCCATCGACACCCACCTGGAATCGAGCTTCCACACTCCGCGCGTGCGCTTCGAGTCCCTCCGCGCGAGCAAGCGTCGTCACTGCGGGAGCAAGCCTCCGCAAAGCATCGCTGCTCACCTCTTGCGTCGAGATAACCTTCACGTAGTCGGCCGCAGACAGTCCGCCGCGCAACCGGGCGGCTCCCGATGTCGGCAGCACATGATTCGGCCCGGAGGCGTAATCGCCGGCGGCCTCGGGACTATTTGGGCCGATGAAGATACTTCCCGCGTGCCGGATGCCCGGAAGCAGGCTAGCATCGGGAATACTCAAGTGCTCTGGCGCAAAGCGGTTGCTGATCTCTACGGCTTCGTCGGTCGAGTCCACCACAATGATGGCGCTGTTCTTATCGATAGCTTTACGAGCTACCTTGCCCGTGGGCAGCACAGCGAGTTGCCTCTCCACCTCGCGAGCCACGGCCGCCGCCAGCTTCTTCGAAGTGGTCAGCAGAATCGCCGATGCTTCGATGTCGTGCTCTGCTTGAGCCAACATGTCGGCAGCGATCCATGCGGGCTCGCCATCATTAGCAATCATCAGGATCTCGGTGGGACCCGCGATGAAGTCGATGCCAACTTCTCCCGCCAGCAGCTTCTTCGCGGCCGCGACATAGATATTCCCAGGACCAACGATGCGGTCGGCGCGGGGAACCGTCCGCGTACCGAACGCAAACGCCGCGATCGCGTGAGCCCCGCCGAGCAGGAACACATTGCTGACGCCCAGCAGCGAGGCAGTTCCAAGGATCTCCGGAACCGGACGAGGTGACGTGACACACACCAGAGGTACGCCCGCGACCTGGGCCGGGATGGCCGTCATCATCAACGTCGAGGGAAGAGGATACCGGCCCGCCGGGATGTAGGCCGCCACCGCGTCCAACGGCCGTACCACCTGTCCAACTACCAGCCCAGGACTGATCGTCGCCGTCTTCGCCACTGGCAACTGAAGCTTTGCGTAAGCCCGAATATTCTTCGAAGCGGTCTCAACGGCCTTCCGGAACAGCGGCGACAACTGCGCCTCGGCAGCTTTCAACTCCGCCTCACCCACCCGCGGCGTTTTGCGCTCGAAGCTGTCAAACTTGCGGGCATAATCCAGCACCGCCCTGTCTCCGCGCTTGGCGACATCGGCGAGGATCGGCCGCACCGTTGCCTCGGCGTCGGCAAACCGGGCCGCCTTCCGAGCCAGCAGCTTTCCCACCTCTTTCGAACCGAGTATTCGAATCATTACATTACGATTTTGTTCAATGGATACTCGACGATG
>DASQDN010000699.1:0-6773 GCA_035634155.1 Bryobacteraceae bacterium
AAGCCACGTCTGCTTGTGCGTAAGGACGAGCACGAAGAGGCAGGCGACGATGCAGCGCACAAGGTCGCTGGCGATCATCACGCGTTTGCGGTCGAGACGGTCGAGGGTGACACCGGCGATGGGCGCGGCGATAATCGCCGACAGGGTGCGGGCGATCATCACACTGCCCACCGCTGCGCCTGTTCCGGCTACATGAAGCGCGAGGCTGAGAACCGCGATGCTGTTGAAGTGATCCCCGACTTCGCTGACCACCTGCCCCAACCAGGTGTAACGATAGTTGCGATTCCGACGGAGCAGGTTCCAGAAGGAGACCATTCCTCCGAGGGTAACGCGTCGGTGTCAGGCGGGCGCTTTTTAGGGCTCCACTCCCACAGCGGCCGGGATTGTCAGCGCATCCTTTGAGCAGATATCCACGCACAAGGTGCAACCCTCGACGCAGAGTTCGGGATGCGCAACTACCGGTTCCAAACGATTCTTGGTTACCGCGATTACGTTCGCCTCGCACAAGTCGACACAGTCGTAGTCCGCGCCGCACCGGTTCGGGTCGATTACGGGATACCAGCCACTTGGATTCTCAGCCACGTCAGCTTCCTTTGCCGGATGTAGTGCACGTAGTGTGCCGTGCTTGGAGGCCCGATCATCCAGTGGTTTACAGCGCCTGTGCGCAGGTTGCCCCACGGCGTGCTGCGCCTTCGCACCCGGTTTGGGTAAATATGCGCTGGGAAGTCTTTACAGATTGTTCACATCGCCGGTACGACTACATGGGGCGCGGCCCTGAATAATCTATTCAGCTATTCGTTATCTTCCAAACCTTCCAATCACGGAGAAATCAGCTTGATGAAGAAGAAATACCTTGGAGTATTCGCGCTTACATTCAGTGCGGCTTTCGCACAACCGGTAGAAATCCGTTTCGATAACGGGCGACAGGACCGAGCCGCGGCGGTTGTGACCGACGCTTCGGCCAACATGTATCTAGCGGGCGCCGTTGAGGATAGCTCCAAGCCCTCCACGTTTGCAGTATTGAAATATTCGCCGTCCGGGACCCGCTTGTGGACGGCACACCTGCAAGCGTTGGCGAACGAATTCAGCGGCACGGCCAGCGACGTGGCGGTGGATGCGGCCGGGAATACTTATGCCGCGGGAAATATATTGCGACGAGTGGGAACGTTTACGACCAACACGGACTGGGTGGTGGCGAGTTTTTCTCCGTCCGGCGCGCAGCGCTGGGCGCACCGGATCACGGGACCGGAAGGTTCGCTCGACTCGGCGCGGCAGATTGTGCTTAGTTCTTCAGGCGACCTTTATGTGAGCGGGACTTCGGGAGTGAATCATGCAGACTGGCTAGTTGTGAAGTATTCGGCCTCAGGGACGGTGCTATGGCAGACACAGCTCGCGGGCGCCGGTAATAGCGCGGATCAGCCGATCGAGATGGTGCTCGATCCTGTGGGGAACCTGGTGGTAGCGGGACTTACAGTCAACATTCCGTTGACGGATCGAAACGACATCACCGTTGCCAAGTTCACGTCTGACGGGACGCTGATGTGGCGCAGGGATTTTACGGACGGGGAGTTTGGCGACGACGTGACCGGCGGCATGGCCGTGGATATCGGCGGCAATGTTTATGTCTCGGGAACGACAACGCTTGGACCGGAGATGGCGGTGGAGGCGCTCCTGATTAAGTGGGATAGCCTGGGCAACCTCGTGTTTGTGAAGAAGGGAGGGGCGCATGCGGGCGGCGGCGCGGTGCTGGTCGATGGCGCAGGCGATGTGGTGACCTCCGGAGAAAGGTTCGAACCGCTGGCGGCCACAGGCAATGCTGCGGTTTCCAAGCTCGATTCGGACGGCAATCTGAAGTGGAGCACGCTGGTTCAGGGGTCGAGCATTCTCACCACCGATTTCCAACGGAATATCTACGTGGCCGGAACCGTGCTTAACGCGGACGCCGACCAAGCCGATTTCTTCGGTGGGAAGTTGTCGCCCTTGGGCGCGGTGTTGTGGCAGCACCGGCATACGGACGGCCTACGAGTGGGTGGCGCTACGCTCGACGCTCTTGGTCAATGGATTGTGGCGGGGGGCTCCGCGACGGGACCATCGAGCTTCCTGCAGGACATCCTGGTGCTCAAGTTCCCGTCGAACTTTTCGACTCCGGCGCCGAGCGGGCCAACGGCTCCGTCGAACCTGACCGCGCGCGCGGCGGCCAGGCAGATTCAGCTTGCTTGGAATGACCTATCGGACAACGAACAGGGCTTCCGTATCGAGCGGTGCGAGGGTCGGAGCTGCAGCAACTTCGTGCAGATCGCACAGACGGCGGCTAACGTTCGCAGCTTTGTGGATGCGGGCCTCGGGCGACGGACGGACTATACGTATCGCGTGCGGTCGTTCAATGCGAGCGGCGTTTCGGCGGCCTCCAACTCGGCTTCCGCGCGGACTGGGAACTGATACTCAACAAGGGCGTGGGCCTTGCTCGCGCCCGATTTGCTTTCCGCGACGGATACTATGCTGAGTGATGAGTTCCGGCGCCCGTGACGTTCTCCAACGGATTGTGGACGTGCAGGCTGTCCTGCATGGTGCCGGGACCGTGTCGCGCGATGCTTTGAGTGCAATCGCCAGGCACGCGGAAAGTCGCTCCGGGATTCAACGGTCCGTCGAAACAGGTTGTGGCGCCACTACCCTGCTGCTTTCTCATCTGAGCCAGCACCACACGGTGTTCGCGCTCGACGTCGGCGGGAGCGTCGCAAATGTCCGGCGATCTCCTTTGTTGCGAGAAGGCGTCGTGTCATTCGTAGAAGGCCCATCGCAAAAGACTCTCCCCCTACATTCATTTCCCGAAAAGCTGCAACTCGCCGTGATTGACGGTCCGCACGCCTACCCGTTTCCAGACCTGGAGTATTACTACCTTTACCCGCATCTGGACACGGGCTCGCTGCGGGTGCTCGACGATATCCATGTGAGGAGCATCCACAATTTATTCGAGTTTCTTCGGGAAGATGAGATGTTCCGATTAGAGGAGGTGGTACGGAACACCGCCTTCTTCACGCGTACCGATGCTCCGACGTTTGACCCTCATGGGGATGGTTGGGCAGACCAGAGATATAACGCTCGGACGCTGTTTAGGTACGACTGGCGGTCGAGACTGAAGAGTGCCATGCCGCAAAAACTCTTCCGGGGCGCCGCTGCTTATCGATCCGCGAAAAGGGCGTGTGCGGTACGCATTCTTTCGCCTCGCCGCGGAGAGAAGGTCTCTGAGGCCCGTGTGGTTCACGGCGAGGCGATGTTAGGCGCCGGCGAGTTTGTTTGGGTGCTGGCGCGTCGCAAGGGTGTGGATGGATGGTGGCCCCAGGGCGATGGAGCGGCCGCGGTGGCCGATGGCTCCTGGAGTGTGCAGGCGGTTTACGGCGGGCCGCAGGATTCGGAATGCGCGTTTGAACTGGCAGCGGTGATCGTCACGGAAATCGTTCATGAACGGTGGGTCCGTTGGGTAGAAGATGTGAAGCGCACAGGCGCATACCCGCCCGTGCAGTTGCCCACTGCGCCTCACGTACTTGCGGAGACTTTCCAGACTGTTCACAAAGGGGCGTCCGGCGGTTGATCCTGGGGCACTGCTCAGGCGCAATCCCACACTGGGGGACACGTTACCATGGTGTTTACCCCGCATGAATCCCCAGGAATTCGATCTGAAGAAGACCGTAAATCTGCCTAAGACAGATTTCCCGATGAAGGCGAATCTGCCGCAAAACGAGCCTAAGATGCTCGCCCGATGGCAGGAAGCGGATATCTACGGGAAGATTCGGCAGGCGCGGGCCGGACGGCCGAAGTACGTGCTCCATGACGGCCCACCCTACGCCAACGGCAACATTCATCTGGGGCACGCATTCAACAAGACGCTGAAGGATTTCATCGTTCGATCCAAGACCATGTCGGGCTTCGATTCGCCGTATGTGCCCGGCTGGGATTGTCACGGTCTGCCGATCGAGATCAAGGTGGATAGCGAGCTGGGGTCGAAGAAGGCGAAGATGACCGCGGCCGAGATTCGCCGTGAGTGCCGCAGATACGCGGACAAGTACGTCAATCTGCAGCGCGAGGATTTCATCCGGCTCGGCATCTTCGGGCAGTGGGACAAGCCGTACCTCACGATGGAGCCGAAGTATCAGGCCGTGATCGCTGGGGCCTTTGTTGACTTCCTGGACAAGGGGTACGTGTACAAAGGCCTGAAGCCGGTGAACTGGTGTTTGAACGATCGAACCGCGCTCGCGGAGGCTGAGATCGAGTACGAGAATCACACCAGCCCGTCAATCTGGGTTCGCTTCGCATTGACTACGGACCCGGCGGCAATCGATCCCACGCTTGCCGGACGCAAAGTATGGGGCGTGATCTGGACCACGACGCCTTGGACCATCCCGGCGAACATGGCCATCGCGTTTCATCCCAAGTTTGAGTATTCGGCCGCGGAGGTTGGGGGCGACGTGTACATCGTCGCGAGCGATCTGCTGAAGGCTACTGCGGAGAACGTCGGCTGGCCTGAAGTGAAAGTTGTCGCGACGTTCGCCGGGTCCAAGTTGGAAGGCACGGTGTTCCGGCATCCTTTTCTGGAGCGCGATTCGATCGGCATTCTGGCCGACCACGTGACGTTGGAGCAAGGCGTCGGCGCGGTCCATACCGCTCCCGGACATGGCCAGGAGGACTATGTCATCGGGCGGCAGTATGGCATCAACACATATTGTCCGGTTGACGGCTCGGGCCGGTTTTTCCATGCGGAAGGGGCTGAGGGACGGCTGCCGGAGGTGCTGATCGGCAAGAGCGTGTGGGAAGCGAACCCGCTGGTGATCGAACTTTTATCCGAACACGGCGCCCTGCTCGCGGTGAAGCGCATCGAGCACAGTTATCCGCACTGCTGGCGTTGTCACAAGCCGACCATCTTCCGTGCCACCGAACAATGGTTCATCGGCATGGATCGCAACGGTCTGCGCGAAAAGGCGCTGGAAGCGATTCACCAGGTGAAGTGGCTGCCGGCGTGGGGCGAGGAACGGATCCACAACATGGTGGCTGACCGCCCGGACTGGAACATCTCGCGCCAGCGCACATGGGGCGTGCCGATCGTGGTGTTTTATTGCGAGGGCTGCCGCGAGCCGTTTACCGATCGCAAGGTGCTGGATGGGGTGGTGAAGCTGTTTGAGGAGCACTCGGCCGATATCTGGTACGAGCGAAGCGCAGCGGAACTGATGCCGGCCGGCGCCCGGTGCGGCAAATGCGGCGGCACGGAGTTCAGCAAAGAGACCGACATTCTCGACGTTTGGTTCGATTCCGGGTCGAGCCACTTAGCCGTGCTGGGGCATGATCCTGAGTTGCCGTGGCCGGCCGATATGTACCTGGAGGGCGGCGATCAATATCGCGGTTGGTTCCATAGCTCATTGTTGGTGGGTGTCGGGTTGAAGGGAACTGCGCCGTATCGCGAGTGCGCGACCAACGGTTGGACGCTCGACGGGGAAGGCCGCGCGATGTCGAAGTCGCTGGGAAACGTGATCGGCCCCGAGAAGGTAATCAAACAGCATGGCGCGGATGTGTTGCGGCTGTGGATCGCTTCGGTGGAGTTCAACGAAGACGTGCGGTTTTCCGACACGATTCTGCAGCGGCTCACCGAAGCTTATAAGAAGTTCCGGAATACCTTTAAGTACGCGCTTGGCGTGTTGGGCGACTTCGATCCCGCCAAGGATGCGGTCGCGGCTAGCGAGCTGCTTGAAGTAGACCAGTGGATTCTGATCGAGACTGACGAGTTGGTGCGCAAGTGCCGCGCCTGGTACGACGAGTACGCTTTCCACAAGGTTTATCGCGCGATCTACGACTTTGCGACTGTGAATCTGAGCGCTGTTTATGTAGACATGTCGAAGGACAGGCTTTACACGGCCGCGAGCAGTTCGCGCGAGAGGCGGAGCGCGCAGACGACGATGCATCGCATCAACTATGCGCTCGTCCGGCTGCTGGCTCCGTTGCTGGCGTTCACCACCGAAGAAGTCTGGTCGTATATGAACAAGCCCGCGGGGTCCCCCGACAGTGTTCATCTTGCGCTATTCCCGGAGCCCGGGGAAGTGACCGAGGGACTCCCGGCCGAGGCATTCGCGCGGCAGGCTGAATGGGCGCAGTTGATGGACGTGCGGCGCGAAGTGCTCGCCGCGTTGGAGCAGGCTCGGCAGAAGAAGGAGATCGGCGCGGGGCTGGAGGCGAAGGTGACGCTATCGGCAAACGGCTCGGTTGCGCCGCTGCTGCAGCGCTACGAAGGCGACCTGCCGGATTTGTTCATCGTGTCGCAAGTGGCGCTCGCCGGAGGCGGGGAAGGTTTGTCGGTGCTCGTCGAACGCGCTGAAGGCGTTAAGTGCGAGCGCTGCTGGAAGTATCGGACCGATGTCGGCTCCCGACCGGACATCCACGCGTCCATCTGCGCGGAATGCGCGGATGAGGTGCAACGGTTCCTCTCGTGAATTGGCGCGCGCTCCCGGTCCTGATTGCGGCCGTCGTGTTTGCGCTGGATCGCGCGACCAAGGTCTGGATTGAACGCACTGTCGAGCAATGGCAGAGCATCCAGGTGATACCCGGCCTGTTTGACATCGTGCATGCGAAGAATCCGGGCGCAGCGTTCGGTATATTCGCCGACAGCGATAGTCCCTACCGAACTGTGCTATTAATCGGCATCTCGCTCGGGGTGCTGTTGTTCATCTCGTATTTGTTGCTGCGGCCGGGACGCGCGGGCTTTGTCGCGAGCAAGTTGACGACGGCGGGAT
>DASQDN010000700.1:0-8362 GCA_035634155.1 Bryobacteraceae bacterium
TCGATCTTACCCATGGACGTCCGTAACTGATCGTGTAATTCTTCGCTCTTCAGGAGCTTGCCCGCAGTACCTTTGCCGGCGTTCAGATCGGCAATCAGCGTGCGCAACTCCGTGACCGAGCCGCGCAGCTCGGTATACATCGCCTCATCCTTCAACAACTTGCCTGCAGTGCCCTGGCCCTCTTGAAGGCCGACGAGCAGCGTGTCCATTCGCTGCAGCGAGCCGCGCACGTCCGTGTAAATCTCATCGGTATACAGCAGCTTGCCGATGGTCCCCTGAGTTCCCGACATCGCCTTCGTGATCTTCTGTCCTTCCGCGACGACCGCCAATAGCCGGTTGTACAGCTCTTCGTCCACGAGCAGTTTGCCGATGCTGCCCTTACCTACCTCAACCAGGCTGACGATGGCGTCCACACGCTTCAGGATCAACTGCAAAGACGCAAGCAGCGTGGAGCCCTGTTGAATCACCTCATCGAAATCGGTGGTATCCAGCGCTTGAACTTCGGCGCCGGGTTGAATGGTCACCCGACTCTGCCCTTTGCGGATGTTGATGAACTTGGCGCCGAGAACGTTCTCAGCGCTAATTGCGGCCACGGAATCGACAGGGATCTGCTTCAGCTTGTCCGAATCGATTTCCATCGTGACTTTAATGATGCGGCGAGGCGCTGTCTCACCGGACAGCTCGACATTCTCCACTTTTCCCGAGACGATGCCGTTGATGCGGACAGGCGAGCTCGGCGCGAGGGCAGCCGAATCCGACAGGTAAGTATAAACAACCGAACGCTGCGTGAACAGACTGCCGGTTCCCGTCAACAAGAAGATCAGTACACCGAGGATGACCAGGGCGGCGACGGCCATGAGGCCAACACGCAACTGCGCCCAGCCTTTCTTATGTGGAGAAGCCATGTTAAGGTTTCACTGCCTTGAACTTGGATACGTACTCGTCTGTCGCGCCTTCCAATTCGTCTTCCGTTCCCTGAAACACTAACCTGCCCTCTCTGAACACCATGAACATAGTGGATTCACGAACATTGCGGTCCGGCGGCGCGGCCTCAAGCTCCCCACTCTGCGGATTGTAGCGAAAGTTTGCCATCAGGCGCCCATCCTGCGAGCGGTGCGACACGATCATGGACGTCGAATTCTTAGTGTCGCGCGCTTTGATGATGAGCGCGATGATCGTGTTAGCTGTGATCGGATCCAGGCCCGCCGTGGGTGAGTCGTAGAGCATCAAGGGCGGTTCGGTGACCATCGCACGCGCGATGCCGACGCGCCGCCGCATGCCTCCCGACAGCTCACTCGGGAACTTTTCGAGCGTGTGTTCGAGTTCCACAAACCGCAATGCTTCACGCACTCGTTGATGGGCCTGGTCGGCCGGCATGGGCGCCGCGCGTCTGCGGTTTACCAACGGGTACGAAACGTTATCCTCGATGTTCAATGAATCGAACAAGCCGCCTTCCTGGAAGAGCACCCCAACCTTGCCGCGAATCCCGAACAGTTCTTCTTCCTCAAGCTTTGTGATCTCCTGCCCGAAGAGGAAGATCTTGCCGCGGTCCGGTTTCAGCAACCCGTTCGCAGTTTTCAGCAGCACTGACTTACCCGAACCAGCCGCGCCGAAGATGATGCAGGTTTGCCCGGCCATCACCTCAAACGAGATGTCGATGAGCGCGGGTTCACCGGCAAAACTCACCGAGACGTTCTCATATCGGAGGATCGGATCAGGCATCGCGGAAAACGCCTAGACGAACATCCGTGTGATGAAGAAGGTTAAAACGAAAATCCAGATGGAGGCGACAACGACCGCCTGAGTGGTCGCCCGTCCCACGCCTTGCGTTCCGCCGCGTGTTTGCATTCCGTAGTAGCACCCGACCAACGATATGACGAGGGCGAACGCGAACGGCTTCAGCAATCCCTGAGCGAGATCGTTCCACACCAGCGACCGCCACGCCGTCGACCAGTACATGTCAGCAGTCTGATTCAAAAGGAAGTACGCAATCAAGAAGCCGCCAATCAGACCGACGAAGTCCGCAATGATCGTTAGCAGCGGCAGCGTGACGCAGGTGGCGATTACGCGCGGCGTTACCAGCTTCTGGACAGGGTCGGTACCGAGGGCGCGCATGGCGTCGATCTGCTCGGTGACTTTCATCGACCCAAGCTCGCTCGCCATACCTGACGCGTTGCGGCCGGCCACCAACAACGACGATAAGACAGGACCCAGCTCGCGCACCAGAGTGATGGCGACGATCTGCCCCATCTGGCCCGTAGCGCCATAGGTAGCGAGCGCACGCGACATCTGCAGGCCCATTACAGCGCCGCTGAAGAAGCCGACAAGAATCACGATGGGCAAGCTGCCCACCCCGATTATGTCCATTTGCATCAGGATGTCGCCTGTATAATGAGGCGTACGAACGACGTTCCGAAGTGCGCGTCCGCTAAGGAAGATAAAATCCTGGAATGCTGCAATCGGCGGTTTCAGGAGTTCCAGCAAGTGTTTAGCGGGCCTTCCGTGTTGTCGATCATAGCATGAAGGGTCTTACCGACATTCCGGGCATACGTGTCGGCCATGTGTCGGATTACGAAGGGATTACCGGGTGCACGGCGATCCTGGTGGAACGCGGCGCGGTGGCGGGAGCCGATATTCGCGGCTCGGCCACTGGAACGCAGGAAATCGACACGCTAAATCCACTGCACGTTACGCCGGAAATTCACGGTATCTGCCTCGCCGGCGGAAGCGCGTTTGGACTGGAGGCGGCTTCCGGGGTTCGCCGCTATCTGGAAGGCATCGGCGTCGGCTATCCGACGGGTGCTGCGAAGGTTCCGATCGTGCCCGGCGCTATCCTCTATGACTTAGGCATCGGCAAATCGACCGTGCGTCCCACGCGCGAGATGGGCGAAGGGGCCGCCAGAGCTGCCACCACGGGCGCCGTGGCGGAAGGCAGCGTCGGCGCCGGAACCGGCGCAACCGTCGGCAAGTCCCGGGGCATGAAGAGCGCCATGAAAGGCGGCGTCGGCACGTACACGGTCACTCTTCCGGGGGGAGTTCTCGTTTCGGCGCTCATCGCGGTGAATGCGTTCGGCGATGTGATCGACCCGGCGACCGGCGGGATCATTGCCGGCGCTCGCAAGAGTGCCGACTCCCGCGAGTTCCTCAACACCACTTCCGAACTCCTGAAAGGCCTGCGGATGACACCGGCTGCCGGCAATTCAAATACAACGATCGGTGTAGTAGCTACGAATGCTCGTCTGAGCAAGACCCAAGCCACAAAACTGGCCCAACTCGCGCATCATGGGCTGGTTCGGACCATCTCTCCCGTGCACACGATCGTCGACGGCGACACGCTGTTTGCACTCTCGGCGGGCACGGAAGCGGCAGATTTCATGACACTTGGAGTCGCCGCCGCCGAAGCGGTCTCGCAGGCGGTCTTGCGAGCGGTACGGACCGCCACATCCCTGGGCGGAGTTCCCAGCGTCACATAACGAAACAGCGGCGATAGGCTGCGCGTCCACCGTGCAGGAAAACCCTACCCATGGGCATTTGGTCACGCATCAAGCACCGCATCGCAGAAGAAGCTCGCAATGAGCGCGCCCGTGGCGTATTTCGAAAGCCGAGATTCGTCCGCAAGTATCCCGTGTTCTCCAGCGTTGTCGGCCTGGTGCTGGTGGCTGGGCTGGCAACCTTCGCGTTCTTTTATATCAAGTACGCGATGCTCATTCAGGAAAAGTTCGGCGGCGGATCCATCCGCACGAACTCGTCGGTGTACGCGCTGCCGCGACAGGTTGCGGTCGGCGACACGCTTGCCGAAGCCGAGTTGATTGCGAGACTGCAGCGCGCCGGATACACCGAAGACCAGAACAACAAGCTCGGCTATTATCAGCGGACACCGGAAGGGTTGCTGATCGCGACCGGTCCTTACTCATACTTCCAGCCGCATAGCGCTGTGGTGCAGATTAACGGCGATCGCATCGTGAACATCGTGTCCAAGACGGACAATCGCGTCTCCAAGCATTACTGGCTTGAACCGGAACTCATTACCAATCTGTTCGACAGAGACAGGGAGAAGCGTCGCCCGGTCGCGTACTCGGAAGTGCCGAAGCATCTGGTGGAAGCGTTGATCTCGGTGGAAGACAAGCGTTTCTTCAAACACACCGGCATGGACCCGATTCGGATGGTGAAAGCTGCTTACGTCGACATCAAGGAGGGACGGAAGGAACAAGGCGCATCCACGATTACGATGCAGCTTGCGCGCAGCTTCTGGCTGGATCAGGACAAAACCTACACACGCAAGATGGCCGAGATCCTGCTCACGATGGAACTCGAGCGGCGCTTTACTAAGGAGCAGATCCTCGAATTCTATGTGAACGAGGTGTACCTGGGACGTCGCGGCAGCTTCAGCATTCACGGATTCGGCGAAGCGGCCCGCGCGTACTTCGCGAAGGACATCCGCAAACTCACACTTCCTGAAGCGGCCACTCTAGTCGCAATGATTCAGCGCCCCAGCTACTTCAATCCATTCCGTTATCCCGAGCGAGTGAAAGAGCGGCGCAATCTCGCGCTGATGTTGATGCATACCAACGGCTACATCGATGCAGCGCAGTACGCGCAGGCGATCAATGCGCCGCTGGTGGTTTCTCCTGGCGAGACCGAGTCCAGCGATGCGCCCTACTTCGTGGATCTGGTTAATGCCGACCTGGATGAGAAGTTCAAGGACTGGGATTTCGCTACCAACAGCTACCGCGTGTATTCAACACTCGACCTGGATCTGCAGGAGGCCGCAGTGGCCGCTGTGCAGGAAGGCATGGCTGAGCTTGACAAGAATCTGCAGCGAATGCGTGGCAAGCGCAAGAAAGGCCCGTACCCGCAGGTCGCGCTTGTGGCGCTCGACCCGGAGACCGGCGACATCCGCGCGCTGGTGGGAGGACGGAGTTACACCGATAGTCAGTTGAACCGCGCACTGGCCAAGCGCCAGCCCGGCTCCGCCTTCAAGCCATTCGTCTATGCCACGGCTTTGAATCAAAGCACGGTAAACAACGGTCGAGGCGAGGTGATCACGGCAGCCTCTCGCTTCCTGGACGAGCCGACGACATTCACCTTCAACCGGCAGGAATACCAGCCTGCCAATTATCACGATCAATACTACGGCAACGTGACGATTCGCCAGGCGCTGGCGAAGTCCATGAATATTCCCGTTATCAAGGTTGCCGAAAAGATCGGCTTTGAGAAGGTGGCGAACGTTGCGCGATCGGCCGGTATCAAGTCGCCCATTATGGGAACTCCGTCGCTCGCGCTGGGGTCCTACGAGATGATGCCCATCGAGCTGGCCGAAGCTTACACCATCTTCGCTAACAAAGGAGTCCACATTGAACGCGCGTTCGTCACCAGCATTCGCGATCGGAAGAACAAGGTAGTGTTCACGCATCAGCCGAAAGGCAGTCCTGTGCTGGATGAGCGGGTGGCGTTCATCATGACGAACCTGATGGAAGAAGTGATGCGCTCCGGTACGGCGGCGGGAGCACGATCCAAACGTTTCACCGTTCGGGCCGCGGGGAAAACAGGCTCCTCGCGCGACGGTTGGGTTGCAGGGTATACGTCGAAGCTCTTGACTGTGGTTTGGATCGGCTACGACGATAACACCGAGTTTGAGATGGAAGCGGCCCGTTCCGCGCTTCCCGTTTGGACGACCTTCATGAAGCGCGCGCACGCTCTACGACAGTACGGCGACGCGAAGCCGTTTGAGGCGCCGAAGGGTATCGTCAAGGTAAATATCGACCCGCACAGCGGCCTGCTAGCCGGGCCGTCCTGCCCTTCCCGCGTCGAATACTTCATTCCAGGAACGCAGCCAAGATCGACGTGCGATCACTATGACGATTACTACTCCGAAGATGGAACGCCAGTGGCCGAAATCACTTCGATGCCGCGCCGCACGAACGTATTCAAGAGCATGATCGGCATCTTCCGCTAAAGGCTGAACTCGGGCCGCCCGTTATGTCCCTTTGCGGGTAACTCCGTCTTGCAGGCAGAATCGAGAATACTGGAACCACGCCGGGTGGCTAGCCTTCATCCGCGGCGTGGCTGAGCCGGTACAACATCGCGCGGAGGACCGATGAAGCGAACACGATTTGAAGGTGCTGAGCCGATCCTGAGTATCGCCGACATGGCGCGTAGCCTTCGATACTACGTTGATGTCCTGGGCTTCATGAACGCGGAGTGGGGCGGAACCGATTTCACGCGCGTGAGCCGTGACAATGCCCAATCTACCTGAGTGAAGGGATAAGGCCATCCCGGCACTTGGGTGTGGTTGGGCGTCGAAGAGCGTCAATCCCTACACGCACCCATCAACTATGACCCGTGGGCGTACCAGATTTAAGTCCGAGATCCCGATGGGCATATATTGCGCTTCGCGTCAGAGCCGCGGGAGGACCTCCCCCTGGGTTGATCGGCTATGCCAGAGTGGCTGCGGTGGTGTTTCCCGGGGATTGTATATCCGGAACACCGTTGGCATTCTCTCAAACGGAGTCAACGTTCAAAAGCGATTCGACGATCCCTCAACCGAACTGACGGATCGCTGTGACTGATCTAATGTCCGACGGCTCGGTACTTGTTTGGCACGTTCCGGGCTGGCGGTTCGGCGCCATAACGTTTGCCATAGAGGTATTCAATGTTGCTGTAAATATGCTCCTCCCGCCGATGAAACTGCCGGTAGAGGCCGCACTGAGCATATGAGATGGGACTGACGTCGAAGAGCACGGTCTCCCAGCTCATCGATTCTCCCCATAGTAGCGCCTTCACTCGAATGTCGAGGTCCGCCCCGGCTTCAACCAGCATTTCCATTGCCGGCCGGCAGTAATTGAAGATGCTATTCACCGCGTGAAAGATGGGCGTGTGCCCGCCAGTGCCGTCCGGATCCTGCTCGGCTGGAGCGTTGACATCGGCACCGTTCTCCAGGAGGAGGCGGATACAACGAATGGAGTTGAATTCAGCACAGATGTGCAGAGGAGAAACGCCCCTGCAGGATGTGAACGCGCACAGGGGGCTCAGTTTCGTCCATAGGCTCTTACTGGACTCGGCAAAAAGTCCGCGAAGTTGGGCATCATCATCCAGCAGAATCGCTTCGAGAATCGAGTGGCCCAACGTTGCACCCGCATTCAGCATGACTTGCAAGCATTCCGGGAACCGGGGCGACCGAAGGTACATCCCGATCAGCCAATCGATTGGCGGTTTGCCTTTAATCGGCTCAGTGGGACTGGCTCCAGCAGCAAGCACCTTTCGAATTCCGTCTGGAGAATGCTCTTCAAACGCTCCGAGCAGGTCGGCTTCCAGGCACACACTTCATGCTACCCCTAATTAACGCGGCGCTCACGGCCACCTTCCCGTATGGCGCCCGGAGAGTCCGGTCTCCGAAACTGGCGTTTCGCGGTGTGCCGATCTGCCGAGCAACGGTTTGGCTACCTCGATCATGCCGCATGAAAAAGAGTCGCTATCCGCGCAATCATCCCCCTCCCGCGGAGTCTAACAAGCATGGGAATGAACGACGGCGGAGTGAAACGCGGAGATCGCGAAGACACGGGCGATCTGGAGGCGCAACATAAGGATGGTGTGAGCCGGCAAGGTTCAGGCGTGCGCGCCGGCGACGAGGGACCCTCGGGCGCTGCCACTGCCATTCCGAGCGCATTCGGCAGCGGCGTCACCATCGGCTCAACGGGTAAGACGGAAACACCCTCCTACCCGCTAGTCGAGCACGGCGATGCCGAAGGCTACATCGACGATCAAGAAGAACCAGCAGAAAATCAGAAATAGCCGCACGACTATTTCTTGTACGTGATGCGGTAGATGGTGCTGGCGCCGTCTTCGCTAACGAGCATGCTCCCGTCTCTTAACACGGTAACGCCGGTGGGGCGGCCATAAACATTCTTTTCGTCTGGTCCTACCATGAAGCCCGTCAGAAAGTCTTCCGGAGGACCGGCCGGCTTGCCGTCCTTGAACGGGATGAAGATGACCGAATAGCCAGTGCGCTTGGTGCGGTTCGACGAGCCGTGCAACGCAAGGAACGCCCCGCCTTGATACTTCGCGGGGAATTGCTTGCCGGCATAAAACTTCCAATCGATCACAGCCGAGTGCGCGCCTAGCGACAGCTCCGGCTTGATTGTTTTTGCGACCAACTCAGGCTTTGCGCCCTTCAGTCGGGGATCTTCGTTGGGGCCGAACAGCGCATAAGGCCACCCATAGAAACCGCCTTCCTGAATGCTGGTGAAGAAATCCGGAGCCTCGTCGTCGCCTAAACCATCGCGCTCCTGTACCGTAGCCCAAAGCACGTTGGACCCAGGGTAGAAGTAGGTGGAGGTTGGATTCCGCAAGCCCGTTGCGAAGA